>CAJTTQ010000027.1 GCA_910579145.1 uncultured Eubacterium sp. | reverse complement strand
TAAAAACGGGTGCTTTTATCTAAAGAAAGAGTGTTATTGAAAATATGTTCCACAAGGTTTATAATATTTAATAAATCGAAGAAAAGGAAGGAGGAATGGCATGCAGAAGAAATTTGATAATAAGTACATATACGCGGGAATCACAGGGTTTTGTGTGTTGGCGGCCCTTCTTATATGTACGTTTTTGTTTATACATATTGATACGGTGTTTGCGTGGGTAGGCAGCCTGAATTCCGCATTGATGCCGGTTTATATCGGTCTCGCGATCGCTTACCTGCTCAGTCCGCTTGTTAACAAAGTGGAGCGGAATCTATTCGTGCCGCTGTTTCGTAAAGTGATGAGGAAGAAGAGGGCTGTGCGGGGGATCAGCCGGGCGGTATCCGTCGCCGTCGTACTCATACTGGCGCTGGCAGTACTGGGCTGGCTGGTGATGTTAGTCGTTCCTGAGGTGGTGGAGAGTATTATCACTCTGACAAACAGCCTGCCGGGGTATTATCAGAATATCGTAAATAAAGTGAATGAAATGAGCGGAAAACATCCGGAAGCGGCAAAACAGGCGACGGAAGTCGCGAAAGCCATTTATGACCAGCTGATCGGCTGGCTTCAAAATGAACTGGTTCCGACGAGCACGGAACTTGTCAGTGTGATTTCGGACGGACTGATGAATATCATGGGAGTTTTGTTCAATCTAGTCATCGGCATTATCATATCCATCTACTTAATGGCGGGAAAGGAAACGTTCTGCGCGCAGGCGAAGCGCATGGTGTATTCGATCCTGCCGGTGCGGTATGCCGACCGCGTATTGAGCATCGGCAAAGATGTGAACTGGTCATTTGCCAAATTTTTCAGCGGAAAGATCATTGATTCGATCATTGTAGCGATCCTGACGTTTATCGCACTCAGCATCGCGAACATTCCGTATACGGCGCTGATCAGCGTACTGATCGGCGTCACAAATATCATTCCGTTTTTCGGACAGTATATCGGTGTGATTCCCAGCGCATTTCTCGTCTTTCTGGTCAGCCCGGTAAAAGGAGTTATTTTTGTCGTACTGGCGATCGTGATCTTACAGGTGGACGGAAATATCATTGGCCCAAAGATCATCGGGGAGTCGATCGGACTCGGAAGTTTTTGGATCCTGTTTGCGATTCTCGTATTTGGATCGCTGTTTGGTATTCTGGGCATGATCTGCGCCGTTCCGATCTTTGCTGTCGTGTATAAAACGGTGAAAAATTGGAGCAGGAAACGGTTGGAGAAAAAAGGGCTGCCAAAGGAAACGAACAATTATAGGCGGAGCGGCATGTTTGAGAAGGAGGAATGACAGTGAAACTTGTCTTTATCATAGGAAATGCGGCGGTCGGTAAAATGACGGTCGGACAGGAACTCATGAAAATAACGGATCTGCGTTTGTTCCACAACCACATGACGATCGAGCCGGTGATCGAGATTTTTGGCTATTATGACGGAAAAGTCGTGAAGAGGCTGCGGGAGGTTGTTTTTGAGGAATTTGCCGCCAGTGAGAATGCGGGGTTGATCTTTACCTTTATGTGGGCGTTTGACATGCAGAGTGACAGGGATTATATGCTGCATGTGGCGCAGCTGTTTGAGGAAAAAGGGGCGGAAATTTACTGTGTGGAGCTTGTTGCGCCGCAGGAGATCCGTCTGGAGAGAAATGTGACAGAGAACCGGTTAAAACACAAGGCATCGAAACGGGATCTGGAATTTTCGAGAAATACCCTGCTGGATGCCGATCGAAAGCACCGTATAGAAAGTGTGGACGGAGAGGTCCCGTTTGAAAATTATATGCGGATCGATAATTCGCAGATGGAACCGGCAGACGTGGCGGCGAAGATCAAGGAGAAATTTGCGTTATGAATCAAAAAGGAGGCAATATGTGGCTTATATTTGCACTGTTGTCCGCTGTTTTTGCAGCATTAACTTCTATTCTGGCAAAGGTGGGCATCGAAGAGGTAAACTCGCATCTGGCGACGGCGATCCGGACGGTCGTGGTCGTTTTTATGGCGTGGGGTATGGTGTTCCTTACCAACACGCAGAGCGGGGTTTTGCATATTTCCGGTAAAAGCTGGCTGTTTCTGATCTTATCGGGGCTTGCGACCGGGGCGTCCTGGCTTTGTTATTACAGGGCGATCCAGTCGGGAGAGGTGTCAAAAGTAGTGCCGATCGATAAATTAAGTGTTGTCTTTACGCTGGTACTGGCATTTGTGTTCCTGCATGAGCAGTTTACGGTGAAGGCGCTGATCGGGTGTGTGCTGATCGGGGCGGGGACGATAGTGATGGTTTTGTGAGAAAAAATAGTGATAGGTGCATGAGCGGTTGCATCATCTAACATATAACCTATGATATATTAAGATATTCATCCAACCGTTCCTCCTCCAACGCGGCGATACATGTCACTGAGAGAGGGCGGCTTATGTTTCGCGCCGGAAATGCGGACTTCTGTTGTGTGGTAAATTACACCGGGCGGTATATTTTCCATCAACAGAGGGGGAACATCCTTGGTGATCGTTTCATTCAGGAGTTTTCCTTGGGAAATACATGTTTGGATGATCATCCATATCCACGCCACCTCGTTTCCTGTTTCACAAAACAGCCATTTTGTCACATGATAACCTGGTTTCTGCCCTTTTGTTTTCCGATGTAGAGGTTATCATCGGCGCGCTTGATCACTGTCTCATAATTGCCGCCGGGAAATCCTTCCGCGATCCCGCCGGTTATCGTGACATGGATTTTTTGTTCCCCTGCCTGTATCACCATATTTTCAACTTGTTTTCTCACGTTTTCCACGGTAGTATAGGCTTGCTCGCACTTTGTATTTGGGAAAAAGAGAATGAATTCCTCACCTCCCCATCGAACGGCGAGGTTATCCTCAGTTGCCGCTTCCATCAGGCAGGCAGCCACTTTTGCAAGGACTATATCGCCGGCGTCGTGCCCGTATGTGTCGTTGACCTTTTTGAAAAAGTCTATATCCATCATGGTGATGACAAATTCATCCTGCAGATGATCCATATGACGGATCTTATGTTCTAAATAGCGGCGGTTATAAAGGCCTGTCAGCGTATCGTGATTGATCTTGTAATTCAGTGAATCCCATACGGTTTCGATTTCCTGCGTGTATAAAAAGGCGGACGCCAGCACGATGGATGCGGTAATTCCTATATTTGCCAGAAAAATGGCCGGCTGATATGGCTTTGCCATCTCCCCGATCCAGGGGAAAGGAACCCCCGCCAGTTTGACGACCGCTTCCAAACATATGACTAGGACAATGCCAAACGACTGGTAAAAAAACCGCTTGTTCATATAGGAAGGAAGCATATAAAAAATCGTGGCCGACATGCCGAAAATATAGAGGAAAAAGCCATATTCCGACCCCAGTGCCAGTTCGTTTAATACGGAAAATAATAGTATTTCAAAGTAAGCGGAAAGCATACTCTTCTCGGAAGCATCCTGCAGAATGAACAGGTAAAAAAAGTAAAAGCAGCAACTGCAAAAATTGAGTGCCGTCAGAAATCCGATTCCGATCATATGAAAAACGACCGCATACACAGCATGTATAAGCAGGCACGCGATGAGGAACAGATGATTTCTTCTGCTCGTTATCCAGTTTATGCTATTGATCAATTTTACTTTTATTATTTCCATTTATTTCAAACTCCCCGGAATGAATATTTAATGAAAGCTCTTGATCCAGTTGATCAGTGAATCATGGTTGGTTTGGTTTTGGACGTCACGGCGCATCTGTTCCGTCACTGGCCCGTTCTTCTCCATGATTGCCAGAATGGCTTCCTGCAGCCCCGCGGTCTTTCCGTCTTCGTAGGAAGCATCGTATTCATTAAGCTGGCTTGTATCTGGTGTGCTTCCGTCGGTTTCGTCCGTGGAGGTATGTTCCACATTGTTTATTTCTTGTGGAGTTTCCTTTTGAGGAGATAAATCTTCGGACCGATCCGCGGAATCCATAAATGGAATCCAGATCTCTCCAGAGTTTGCCGGCACATTTACGGCGATGTTTCCGTTAGAAACCGTGACTTTCTGCCCGGACAGCACTCCGGTAAATTCTGTCCCTTCGCCGGCCGGAACCGTCATGACATAATCGCTGTCATCGTTGTTTACCGTGATGATAGCGGTTTGGCCGTCCATTGTCCGTGAAAACGCGTACTGCCGGTTCATGAGAAGAAGTTCTTTGTAGTCGCCATAGGAAAGGGCCGGTATACGCTGTCTGGCTTCGCCGAGCCTGGCGATCAGTTTCGTACACGCATTATTTTCCTGTGCCCCTTTATAATCGTCAAGAGAAAGGGCAGGACGCAGAGAATCATCCGAATACTGCTCCTTTTTTCCCTCGATGCCAAATTCTGAACCGTAATAGATTGACGGAACACCGGGAAGGGTATATAATAAAACGTGTACCGGCGCGAAGTGCGCTTTGTTTGTCAGTTTCGTATAAATCCGTTCCACGTCGTGGTTATCGACAAAATTGTACAGTTTCAGTCCGTCAGGCCGGTTTCCTCCCATTTCATAAAGACGCTTTACCGTGTGGGCGATCTCAAAATAATTGTGGTCGTTGTGGCCGGAATAAAGGGCTTTGTGCAGATGATAATTGGTTACGGAATGAAGTGTTCCCTCATTGACCCATCTCGTATAATCCCCGTGAATGACTTCCCCCATAAGCCAAAAATCCGGTTTCACCTCATTTGCCACATGGCGGAGCGCTTTCATGTATTCAAAATCCAGTACGTCGGCGGCGTCCAGGCGGATCCCGTCGATATCGAATTCTTTCACCCAGAAGCGGATCACGTCGCAAATATAATCGCGGACAGCCGGATTGTGCTGGTTCAGTTTTGCGAGAAGGTTATAACCGCCCCAGTTCTCGTATGAGAAACCATCGTTGTATTCGTTGTTTCCGCCGAAATTGACCTGACAGTACCAGTCCCTGTACGCGGAATTTTCCCTGTTTTTCTTGATATCCTGAAAGGCAAAAAAATCTCTTCCTGTATGATTAAATACGCCGTCTAAAATAACCCGGAGTCCCTTCTTGTGGCAGTTTGCCACAAAATTTGTAAGATCGGCATTGTCTCCGAGCCGGCTGTCCAGTTTTTTGTAGTCCGTCGTTTCATAGCCGTGTCCGACAGATTCAAAAAGCGGGCCGATATAAATGGCGTTACACCCGAGTTCCTTTATGTGGTCGATCCACGGAGCCAGCGAGTTCAAGCGGTGAACCGGTTCCCCGTATTGATTTTCTTTTGGTGCCCCGCAGAGTCCTAACGGGTAAATGTGATAAAAGACTGCTTCATCATACCAAGCCATAGTCATCCTCCTTCTTGTTCCGAGTGTACGGATCTGTAAACAAGTATAACACATTTTGGGTCTCTTTAGAAGCACAAATTTTGACAATACGGGTCGATTGTTCTATGATAACTATGGAGTTACAGGTGTGGTGATTGAGATTTGAAAAAGATGGCGCGAATGGAGGAACAAATGAAACATTTATTAAAACAGTATTTTGGCTATGACGATTTCCGGCCGGGGCAGAAAAAGCTGATCGACAGCATTATGGCGGGATGTGATGTGTTAGGCATCATGCCGACCGGCGCGGGGAAGTCGATCTGTTATCAGATCCCGGCGCTGGCGATGCAGGGAATAACGATTGTCGTATCTCCCCTCATTTCCCTTATGAAAGATCAGGTGACCGCGCTGAACCAGGCGGGTGTCCACGCGGCGTATATCAATAGTTCCCTTACGGAAAGCCAGATCAGTATGGCATTTGCCAATGCAAAAAAGAACACATACAAAATTATCTACATAGCGCCGGAACGGCTGGATACCCCGCAGTTTTACGATTTCACCGCGACGGCAGAAATTTCGTTGGTGGCGGTGGATGAAGCGCACTGTGTGTCCCAGTGGGGACAGGATTTCCGGCCGGGGTATCTGAACGTGGCAGCATTTGTGGCGAGGCTCGAGGAGAAGGGGAGACGTCCGGTTTTGTGCGCGTTTACGGCTACGGCGACGAAAGAGGTGAAAGACGACATGGTCTGTATGCTCGGATTACGTGAACCTGACATCCTCGTAACCGGATTTGACCGTGAGAACCTGTATTTTGCGGTGGAGCGGCCGAAGGATAAAATGAAAGCGGCGCTTCGATATGTGACTGACCGTGCGGGAGAGAGCGGCATCATTTACTGCAATACGCGTAACGGCGTGGAGGACGTATGCGAAATGCTCGTAGAACACGGCGTGCCGGCAGCGAAATACCATGCCGGGATGAGTAACCAGGAGCGCATGGAAAACCAGGATGATTTTCTCTTTGACCGGAAGCCGGTGATCGTAGCGACGAATGCGTTCGGCATGGGCATTGACAAATCAAATGTCCGATATGTGCTTCATTTTAACATGCCTCAGAGTATGGAAAACTATTATCAGGAGGCAGGAAGGGCAGGGCGGGATGGCGGAGCCGCGCAGTGCCTTCTCCTATACGCGCCGAAGGATACGGCGACCAACCGTTTTCTGCTGGAGAATAAGGAATCCAAAA
Source organism: uncultured Eubacterium sp. (assembly GCA_910579145.1). GTDB lineage: Bacteria > Bacillota > Clostridia > Lachnospirales > Lachnospiraceae > Eubacterium_F. The sequence continues at coordinate 24,157 of CAJTTQ010000027.1, read as the reverse complement.
AAGAGATTACGGAGGAAGAGAGAAAAGAGATCCTCGAGAGGGATCTACAGCGCCTGAAAGTTATGACATTTTATAGTACGACGAAGGAATGTCTGCGAAAATATATCCTAAATTATTTCGGAGAGACGACACATGCGGACTGCCATAACTGCGGCAACTGCGACGCGGATTTTGAAAAACACGACGTGACGGAACTTGGCAGGCAGATCGTAAATTGTGTATATGAAGTGCGCCAGCGATTCGGGATCAATATGATCCTTGGTGTTTTGCGCGGAAGTAAAAATGCGAAGATCATCCGTTATGGATTTGACCGGCTGAAAACATACGGAAAGCTGGCTGAGTATGCGGAGTCAACACTCCGCCAGGTGATCGACGCCCTGCTTCAGGAGGAGATCCTGATCCAGACGGCAGACCAGTATCCGGTGATCTGCCTCGGAAAAGGGTATGGGAAACTAAAGGACGAGGGATTTTCATTGACGATAAAGACGGAAGTGAGAAAGAGCGAAAAGAGTGACGACGCGAGAGGCGGTGCAGAAAAAGCTGGAGGAAAAGGCGCACTCGGGAAGGGCGCGCTGGATGATGCGGGATTTGCTCTGTTTGAGAAACTGCGGCAGAAGCGGCTTGCCCTGGCAAAGGAGGAACGGGTACCGCCGTATATCGTATTTTCAGATAAGACGCTGATCGATATGTGTCTGAAGCAGCCCCGGACGCCGGAGGAAATGCTGGAAGTGTCGGGCGTGGGAGCCAGTAAGTTGGAAAAGTATGGGAAAGCGTTTTTGCAGGTAATAAAAGGAACTTGACAAGATGGTCTATGAATGATAGACTAAAGGTGAGTCTATTATTCATAGACCATCAGAAATGAGGTGAATCATGAGAAATAGTATGCTATCAGAAAGTGAAATGGCGTTTGCCCGTATCATATGGAACAATGAGCCAATCCGGTCGGGGGAACTGGTACGGATCTGCAATGAAACATTTGGGTGGAAAAAGTCTACTACCTATACGGTGCTGAAAAACTTGTGTAACGAGGGGATTTTCCAAAATGAGAACGCGGTTGTAGTATCGAAGATCAGCCTGGAGCAGTATTTGGAACAGGAGAGTACGCAGATCGTAAATAACCGTTTTGACGGATCCATTTCTAAATTCGTGACTGCATTCGCGAAACGAAAAAAGTTGAGCGAGAAGCAGATCGAGGAATTGAGGAAGATCATCGAAGATTGTGAAGAATCGTGACGAGCGTTTTGCGGTTATCCCTAGAAGGGGATAGGGGAAACAGAGGGATGAGAAGGAGGGATCAGGATGGAGGAGTGGTTAAAAACTTTTTGGGGGAATATGGCGGATGTGATCACCGGAAATGCCGTGCTGCTTTACATAGCGAATACGTGTGTATCGGTATCGGTTGTGATCGTGTTTTTGCTTTTGGTCAGAGGGCTGTTTATGAAAAAACTGCCGCGCATGGGGATGTATGTGTTATGGTTTGCGGTATTGATCCGCATCGTGTGCCCGTTTTCGGTTCATGGGATCTACAGTGTTTTGCCGGAACGGGTGGAGAAGATGGCTGCGCGCACCGGACATGGCTGGACGGTCGAGCAGGCGCTAAACCAGTCAGAGACAGATCACAGAAAAGAAATTTACGGAGGAAGTGAAAATGGTTTTCGTCTGCCAAATCAGATGGAACACCGTTTATCACAGGAGAAGAACGAGCTGGAAGAAAGTGTGGGCGGATATACAGATGATCCCAAAGGGACAGTTGGAAATATAGGGGCTCTGCCTGCGGCGGAGGTAGATCAGCCTGAGAAAACGGCAGTGAGGACAGAACATGCAAAAAACGTGCGCGCTGTCAGGCGGGAGGATAAAGAAGAAGTTAGTTACAGGAGAAGTTTAACAGCTTTTGGAATTCAATCTATTACGCGGATCCGAAAAAGGAGTTTATCGCGGATCCACAGGGGCAATTTGTCTGGTTTCGGATATTGTATACAAGATCCAAAAAAAAGGAGAAAGAAATCCATTTTATGAAATGGATCGGCACAGACGGGGAATGTCAGGAACCCTCATGGAGTAAGGAATACCAAAAAAGATTTCCAAATGCGAAGTATTGGCTGGAGCGTTACAAATATGGGGCGGACGGTTATTTATATTTGTATGTGGCAGAGTATTCGATGGACAGGTTTCTGTACAGGAATCAGTATTTTGAAAAACCGGACACCCCATTTGAGAGAGTTAAAAATCATCTGCTAAAGGTAGACGAGAAGACCGGGGAGGTGTCGGAAATCACTCTGCCGGAACAGGAGAAATGGCTGGCAGATGAAAGAGGAACAGCAGTCAATTTCATACCGGGTGTCAGGCGTCTGGAGTTTGCTGTTTCAGCGGACGGAAATATATGCCTGACCGAAGAGGGAGAGAGTGAGGGCGCTATTTATGATGCTTCCGGCCAGAAACTTTCGGAGATCAAATGGGAAAACCGGAGATCGGATGTGTACAGCGGCCAAGGGTTTTGGGCATATGTGTCGAAAAACCATTCGACGAACCGGATGGATGTAAAAGTGCTGGATGAGGACGGGGATAACCTATACACGATTCCAACGGAAGTGGAAGACGATGGATCGAAGTATCTGAATATGGCATTGGGAACGAATGATGATGTGATTTTGATGGTGTACGGTGAAGGGATTTTTGAAGCGAAACTAAATGAAAAGAAATTCCGTTATATAGCTGGCCATAAAACGGATCAGTTTTATTGTCTCTGGCCTGATTATTATGGTTTGACGGTGTCGAGCATTTATAAAGGCGATCAGGAGGATTACTTTGTCGGCATGCGTGATATGCAGGAATACAGTGATGGAGAGGTTGCGCCGGGGGATGAGCTGAATCCGTGGGATACCGAGTGGATGTACCACTATACGAGAGTGGAAGAGGAGTCATCGCCCGGGCAGGAAGCAGATTAAATGTGCGAGATAGCCGCGGCGAATAGATCCATTTTGCGGAAGGGGAGGTATTATGCAAAAGAGTATAACGGTTTTTACAGAAGATATACTGAAGGTGTGTGCTGGAAACAATCTTTTGCGATACATAGTCAATACATGTGTATCCGTATCAGTTCTCATTATTTTTTTGATTTTCATTAGAGGGCTGTTTATGAAAAAACTGCCGCGCATGGGGATGTATGTGTTATGGTTTGCGGTATTGATCCGCATCGTGTGTCCGTTTACGGTTCATGGGATCTACAGTGTTTTACCGGAACGGGTGGAGAAGATGGCTGTGAGGATCGGACATGGGTGGATGCTGGAGCGTGCGGAGTTCCCATCAGAGAGGGATGTTTTAGACAAATGTTATGACGGGATGGAAAATGGATCTGGTTTGCCGGATCCAATGGAATCCCATCTGCTCAGGACGGAACGTGAAAAGCAGACAAAGGCAGATGTTTCGGAACAACAAGAAGAGTGGAAAGAGGTTGAACATATGCGATTGACGGCTAAAGTGGGAATTGAGAAGAAGGAGACTTTAGCGGCGCGTGCTGAAACGGAATCTGAAACGCGTCCGTATGCTTCAAATGGGACAGCAGTATGGCTTTTGGTACTATGGGGGGTGGGCGTATTCTGGTGTCTTTGCTACGAAACGGTATCCATGCTTCGGATGAAATGGCGTTTTCGGGATGCGGAGCAGATCTATGGAAATGTATATACGCATCCACTCGTTTTCGGTTCGTTTGTGGCAGGGATCTTTTCGCCGAAAATATATGTACCGGAGCGGCTGGAGGGGGAGGAATGGAAGTATGTACTCCGGCATGAGCGTGTGCATATCCGGCGGAGGGATCATATACTAAAGCCGCTGGCGTTTTCTCTGCTCTCTCTATTGTGGTTCAATCCGCTCGTGTGGATCGCCTACTTTTTTATGATGCGCGATATGGAGGTTTCCTGTGATGAGAGAGTGATTCGGGATCTGCCGGCAGAAGAACGGAAAAAATATTCGTATCTGCTTCTTGCAATGTCCGGCGGTCAGAACCTGCCGAGCCACACTCCGGCATTTGGCGCCGGGGAGGTGAGGGAGCGGATCCGAAATGTTTTAAAGTTTAAAAAACCGACTCGATTTGTGTCGGTGTTGGCAGCGGTGTCAGTCATATTGTGCGGCTGCGGGGTTGTTTCTGTTCCAGAGGCGACGAAACAGCCGGTTTCTGTAGCTGAAAAGATTTCATACAGGGAACAGGACATGCTGTTGCAAGATCATTATCAAAGTCCATTTCATTCAAAATATAGCTCATATCCAAATGAGGAATTTATCGTGGATCCGCAGGGAAAGTTTGTCTGTTTCCGAACGATGTGTATCCTGTCCGATAAAGAAGGAAGAGAGATTTGGATTGAGAAATGTATTGGTGCAAAGGAGGAGTTCAAGGAATCTGAGTTCCAGCAACCGGAATATCAGGAACCATCATGGGGGAAAGAGTACGAGAAACGGTTTCCAGATGCGAGATACTGGCTGGAGCGTTATAAGTATGGGGCAGACGGTTATCTGTATTTGTATGTGGCGGAGTATTCGATGGACAGGTTGAAGTACTGGGCTAAATATTTGGAAAAACCAGATAGTCCGCTTGAAAGGATTAAAAATCATCTGATGAAAGTGGATGAGCAGACGGGGGAGATGACAGAGATCGTTCTGCCAGAGCAGGAGAAACGGCAGGTAGAAGGCAGCGGTACGGCGGCATATGCGATACCCGGTGTCCGGCGGCTGGAGTTTGCAGTTTCATCGAATGGAAATATTTTATTGGCAAAAGAGGGACAAAATTCAGGCGCCATTTATGATGCTTTTGGCCAAAGATTGTCGGATGTATCATTTGAAAATCGAACATCGGATGTATACAGTGGTACCGGGTTTTGGGCGTACGTAACAAAAAACCAGGCTACGAAAAAAATGGATGTGAACGTGCTGGATGAGGATGGGGATTTGCTGTACACGATCCGGACTGGGGTTGAGGACGACGGATCCCGGGATTTGAAAATGGCGCTGGGGACGAAGGAAGATGAGATTTTAATGGTTTGTTGGGAGGGGATTTATGAAGCAAAATTTAATGAAAAGAAATTTCGTTATGTAGCCGGATATGAAACTGATCGGTTTTATTGTTTGTGGCCGAAATACTCTGGGTTGGAGTTAAGTAACATTTATAAAGGAGAACAAGGTGATTATTATGTAGGGATGCGCTATACGCTGGAACAGAGTGATGACGATTTCTACATTTCTGATTATGGGAAACAGGAGCCGTGGTATACGGGAGAAGTGTATCACTATACGAAAAAGGAGGAGGAATAATGTTATGAGAGGGAAAAAATTGACAGGCCTAGTAGCAGTGTTTTTCGTAGGAACAATGATTCTGTGCAGCTGTGGCGTAGCATCTGAACCGGAAGGTACAGCGGTGCCACAGCTGCCAGTGGAACAGGATAAGGCATTGTATGCGGAACAGGCAGTACCATATGATGTTTCTGAAAATATCCAAGTGGAAGGTTATTCGACAGAATCTGGAGGGATCACAGCGGTCACTCCAGATGGAACGCCGATGATGCTTGTGGAATTATATAATAAATCCGATGAGATCGAATACAAGTACGCAAAAGTGTTGTATAAAGATTCAGTGTGGTCAGTAAAGGAAGAGGCATGGCTGGAGCAGTGGAACAAGGAAACCGCAGAAAAAAATTATATGATAGAGGACTGCCAGTATGGAGAGGATGGGTATTTATATGTGAAGTGTGCGGAAGAATCGATGCCGCATACGAAATTCTGGTCAGACCGGGATAAATATATGGATGACTATTATACGGTCGGCATTCATCTTTTCCGGATCAATGAGGACGAGAATACAATTACGGAGATTCCGATCCCTCAGGAGCGTTTTGAAGGGGAGGAAGAAGATCTCAAAAAAATGCCCGGTTTTGTCGGCTGTGAGTTCAGCGTGTTTGCCGATGGAAATCTGCTGCTTGTGTCGTATCAGGGACGCATAAACGGGATTTACAGCGGTGTGACAGGAGAAAAACTGGCAGACATCGATCCGGACGCAGGTATGGAGAACCGTTTGGCAGACGTGATAGCCGGAGATGGTTTTTTTGCCTTTACAACAGTCGATCAGGAGAGCGGGAGGATGCAGGTCAACGTGGTGGGAGAGGACGGAAAACGGATCAATGCCATTCCGACAGAAACGATCGTGGATATGGAAGGTGGGGGAGCGGAGCCAAAGATCTCCGTGAAGGAGGATATGATCATGATGGCATCGGGTGAGGGGATTTTTGAAGCGGAGCCAGGCAGCAGTTCCTTTACCTGTGTCGTGGATCCGGAAAAGGATAATTTATACTATTTATCGTCTGAGGGGTATTCTGTCATGGATTTTATCGGCAAAGGAGAACAGGAGGACTATTTGCTTTTTCTATGCAATGACGAGGCTGACGCGGTGGCGGAGGCATCCCGGGTATTTAAGATCTGCCGCTACGCGAGAAAAGATTCGCTGGTTATCCAATGAGTGTTTTCTCCAGATCATGCTATTTATTAAAAAAAGTAATGGCATCCGTTTTTACCATGTGCTATAATAAAAGAGTTAAGATGATTGATGCGGAATCAGGAGGAAGATAACGTTGAAGAGAAAGGTATTTGCATGTATGGGGCTTATCGCTTGCGTCAGCCTTACTTCCTGCGGAGTCCTTCCGACAGAGGAAGAATTTGATGCGGCCCCGGTCGTAAAAGAATATGAGGGAGCGAAGTTTAATAAGGCGACGGTCATTCGCGGAGACCTTGTCCGCTCTGAGGATATAAGTGGTAAGTACAAAGGAACCGTGCGGGAGGAGATCGAACCGGACGGTGTCAGCGTGATCAAAAAAATATATGTCAAAGAGGGAATGAAGGTGCGGGCAGGCGACCGCATTATGCAGTATTACATTCCGGGAAGCGAGAACGCGCTGCGAAAGGCGCAGAACGAGATCGAAAAGCTGAACCTTCAGATCAGGCATGCGAGAAAACTGATGGAGATGGAGTCGGCGAAACAGAAAAAGCTGGGCGGCGGGCAAAAAGAGATCAACAGCGTCAGAAACCAGTATGAGCAGCAGATCAAATCGTATGAGTCCAGCTTAATGCTCCTGAAAATGGACGAGAAGATCGCCAAAGAGGAGATCCAGGAAGAAGAGGTGACAGCGACCGTAGACGGCGTGGTCACTTTCGTCGATGAACAGGCGGAGGGCACGTTTGGAAAAAGCGAGGAGCCAGTGGTAAAGATCGAGGGAAAAACGAAGAACCGGTTTGAGGCGAACAGTGAATATGCCTCGAAGTGTAAAGACGGTGAAGTCGTGACGATAGAAGTCAACGCACAGGAGTATAAAGCGACGATCCGCAAAGAAAAGGACTCCTCGGATGTCGTTTATTTTTATCCGACAGCGAAGTTAAATCTGGAGGACGGGGTCATCTGTACATATAAGGTGGCGTTAAAGGAAAAGAAAAACGTTCTCTATCTCCCGTCCGCGATCGTATATGCGATGGGAGACAAACATGTCGTCTATTATGAGGATGAAAACGGCCTGAAAGCGACGAAAGAAGTAACCGTGGGTGAGGTGATCAATAACTTTACCGAAATTACCGGAGGGGTGGAGGAAAATGAGCAGGTGATCGCGAATTAGGATGGGGAGTATGTGTGTAAAAGTATGGAGGAATGAGTGATGCGAAAGAAGTTTTTTGGGGTATGTTCGATACTGGCTGCATTACCGGTCATCGGTGCTGCTTTTCTTACCGGCTGCGGGAAGCAGGTAGTACAGGAGATTCCAGAACTGATCGAGGCAGTCGGTGTAGATATGGACACGGCAGAGGTAATTCGGATGGATCTAAAAGGTATCGTTTCCTATCCGGCACAGATCGTGCCCCGGATCGAGGAAATAGCTTTTTTGTCTTCGGGAAGTATTGATGAATTGAAAGTATCCATCGGGGATCACGTAAAGAAAGGCCAGCTTTTGGCCACCCTCTCCGGGACGTCAGGCAAGGCGAAGGCGTTGCAGGAGGAGATCAATAACCTGAAGGCGGCCAATGAAGATGTCAATAAACAGAGCCAGTATGATCTGGATATGCTCCGGGAAAATAAGAAATCGCTGCAAAAGCAGCTCAGCGGAGCCAAAAATTCCCGTATGAAAAAGGGATTGAAGCAGCAGATCACGGAGGCAGAAGAAGATATAAAGATAGGCGAGGAGCGGCTGAAACAGCAGAGGGAATTGCAGCAGATGGAGCTTCGGCAAAAAGAAGTGGAATTGGCGGAGGCAAAAGCGTCTGCGAAAAACAGCAAACTCTATTCCCCCATTCAGGGAGAGGTTGTGGGGACATCGGGGGGGAACGGCTATATGGTACAGGGCGGGAACACGGCAGTCCAGGTGGCAAATATGGAGGCGCCGAGGATCCGGTCGGGTTATATTTCGGGTACGAAACTGGCGAAGGCGAGCCGTTATGTGGCACTTGTTGAGGGAAAAGAATACGCGGTCGAGGTCGAGGAGCAGGAACTTGACCGGGAAGCGATCGAGCGGGGCGAATACCCGAGTAATACATGGTTTGATTTTGTAGATAAAAATGTCTCTGTCTCGGTCGGTGGATCGGCAACGATCGATCTTTACACAGACGCGGTAGAAGGTGCGCTCGTTGTACCTTATAATGCTGTCTTTGGAAATGGCGAGGAAAAGTATGTGTATTTGGTCGAAGGGGACGCAAAGATAAAAACAGCGGTAAAGACGGGAACAGAAACCGATGCCTATGTGCAGATCACAACTGGAGTAAAGGAGGGGGATGTGGTTTATGTGGAAGACTAAGATGCGGCGGCTGGTAGGTGTGCCTTTGCTCCTCATACCGGCTCTCATCCTGAGCGCCTGCGGCGGGAAAACGGCAGGACAGTCCGAATTGCTTCTATATGAAGGGAATGGAGAAGAGGATAGCGCGGTATCCTCATCAGCAGTTTCTGGAAGCGCGGTCGGTACGGATGACGTTAAATTTGACACGACAGTAGTTCGGAAAACGGCTTACAAAGAAGAGATCAACTGTACGGCGGAACTTGAATATTTGGATACGGAAACGCTGATCATTGATGATGAGGATGCCGTTTTGGATTCAGTCAAGGTAAAAAAATACCAGAAAGTGAAGAAGGGCGATGTACTTGCTGTCTATCATGTAGAGACATCAAAGACGAAACTGGAAAAGCAAAAGCTGATGATCGATCAGGCCCGCGCGGATTATGAAGTCGGACTGGGTAACCTGAACCAGCAGTTATCGCAGGCGCAAAAAGCGCTCAGTACATTGACCTCAAAGGCGGAAAAGAAGATCAAGCAGCTGGAGGTCAAAAAAATACAGAAGCAGATCTCGGCTTATAAAAAAGGCGAAAAAGAAATAACCGACCAGGAGAGGGATTACGCGGAACTTCTGAAAAAGCAGAAAAAGACGCCGTTGAGGGCAAAGAGGGACGGGGTCATCACAGAGACCGAAGGGAGAGGTTATGTGGGGGAAGACATTGACGCGTCCACCGAAATTGTCAAGATGCACGGCAATAACGGCAAATGGATCCTTACAGTGGGTGGTTCGGAAACGGCAGACCTTCGTTATAATATGGATGTGTCGGTCCGGCTCGGAAAAAGCGCGAAAGAATATGATCACGAAGTAAAAGGGAAGGTGATCTCGTCTGGAGACATTACCGGTCAGCAGTCCCAAAACGAAGAGGGCGACAGTGTCGTTTATATCGACGTGAGCGATAAGGATAAAAAGAAATATGATTTTGAAAACAGTAATATTTATATTTACGCGGTTTCGTTTATGGTAAAAGATGCCTTGGTGGTAGATGCGGAAGCGGTCCAGCAGGAATCAGTGGATATAAGAAATCGTCTATTCGTATATGTTGTGGAAAATGGGAAACTGCATAAGCGGTTCATCGTGAGCAATTATAAAAATGATAAGGAAGTTTTAGTGGAGCAGGGCGTCTTTGAAGGCCAGACGCTTGCGATCTTAGACTAAAGAGGGAGGTGTGTTCAGGCAAATGATACGTTTTATCAAACAGAAACTGATACATAAAAAATGGATGGTCGTGTGTCTTCTGATCGGAAATATCCTTCTTGCGGCGATCGCCAGCAGTAACCCGATGTATCAGGACGCGGCATTGGAAAAAACATTAAAATCAAAGTTTTCCAAATATATAGAGGAAACGAACACTTCTCCGGGGATTTTGACCTTTCGGGCGTCTATGAATGAGGGAAAGGGGCAGGAAAAGGAGTATAAGCGCATGCTGGATATAGCTTCCCAGGCAGCGGAAGAACTGGGGGTAGAGCAGGATTTCCTCATTAACACGTCCGGTATTGCCAAGGTCAGGGGTACTTTTTTACAATCCAGGGGAAATAAGTCGGCGACAAAGTCACTTCGCATCGCGGCGATGACAGATCTTGCCGATCATGTAAATATTCTGACGGGTGAGGATTATGGCAGCAGCAAACTGGAAGACGGCGCGATACCGGTGATCCTCAGCCAGCGCGCGATGTCAAAACTCGATGTCGTGCTCAATGATGAAATAGAATTCGCGAAACTGAAAAATGGCGATGGCTCCAATATGAAGATCAAGATCGTCGGAGTGTTTGATGCCAAAGATTATGAAGATCCGTTTTGGGTGAAAAGTCCAAACGAGTATTACGTTGAAGTATTCATGAATCCGGAATTGTTCCAAAATACATTTATCAATCTGGATAGCCAGAAATTTAATGTTTCAACGGATATCAACCTTGTGTTTGATTATGAAAGTGTGCGTCCGTCGCAAGTCGACGGTATCGTGAGCCGCACGGAAAATCTTCGGCAGACTTCGAATACCGGCCGGTTTTCTGCTGTTGATGAGCCGGAATATCTGGCGGTACTGCGGGATTACCAGACGGCGGCTAAGAAAGTGACGACAACGCTTCTCATTCTCCAGATTCCGGTGCTTTCGCTGCTTCTTGCCTTTATTTTCATGATATCGAGGCAGATGCTTGACTTAGAGCAGAATGAGATCGCTTTATTAAAGAGCCGTGGGAGCAGTAAGGCACAGATCCTTTTGATCTATTTCCTCCAGTCGTTGATCCTGTCGGCGGCGAGCAGTGCTGTCGGTGTGCCGCTCGGTTATTTTATGACGAAGGCACTCGGTTCGACAAACGGGTTTCTTGAATTTATCCAGCGGAAAGCGCTGCATGTCAGAATGGGCGGCGGCGTCTTTGTGTACACGCTGGGGGCTATCGTCATATCGGTTGCTTTCATGGTATTGCCGGTGATAAGGGACGCGAATGTCTCGATCGTCAATGTGAAGCATAAGAGGAACCGTAATGCGAAAAACATATTCAGCAGGGTATATCTGGATGTGATCATGCTTATCGTTTCGCTCTATGGCCTGTATTCCTTTACGGCGAGACGCGAGCAGCTGATGAAGAGTATGCTGGAAGGCGATTCGATCGATCCGTTCCTGTTTATCTGTTCGTCCCTGTTTATCATCAGTGCGAGCCTTGTCGGCCTGCGGCTGCAGCCTCTCATGATCAAACTGGTCTACTATATCGGCCGAAAACATTGGAAACCGGCATTTTTCGCATCGTTCCTGCAGATCATACGAACACGGAAGAAACAGGGATTTATGATGGTCTTTTTGATGTTCACGGTGTCATTAGGTATCTTCAATGCGACGGTGGCGCGGACGATCCTGTCAAATTCGGAGAAGGGGATCCGGTATAGTACGGGAGCGGATCTCGTGCTGCAGCAGCCGTGGGAGGATAATTCACTGCTGTTATCGTATTATCCCGACCTGGAGCTTACGTATACAGAGCCGGATTTTGGAGTTTATGAGAGTATGGAAGGCGTGGCGGCGGCCGCGAAAGTTTATAAAAACAGTGAGATTGTTACATCATATGCGAAAAACGCGGGGGACAGCGATGTTAAAACTACACTGATGGCGATTGATACGAAGAGTTTCGGGGAAACCGTTTCTGATTTTCAGGCGGATCTGCTCCCGGTACATATTAACCGTTATCTGAATGCGATCGCGAAGCGGTCGGACGCCGTACTTCTGAGCAGTAATTACCATACGCAGTACGGCATGCGTGTCGGGGATTCGTTTACGTATAAAAATGAAGAGGGGGTAGAGGCAAAAGGCGTCGTATTTGGATTTGTTGATTATTTCCCGGGGTATGTGGCGCAGACGCACTCCCTGAACGAGGAGGAGACGCTTGTCACGACCGACAATTATCTGATCGTGGCTAACCTGGCCCAGGTGCAGCAGAATTTCAACCTGCGGCCGTACCAGGTGTGGCTGAAGACAGACGGTTCTTCGCGGTTTATCTATGATTACGCGAAGGAACATAATATTACTTATACGACATTTGAAGACGTGTCGGCAAAACTCGTAGAGGTTCGGAACGATGCGTTATTCCAGGGAACAAATGGTATCCTGACGATGAGTTTTATTGTCATACTGATCTTGTGCTGTACGGGATTTTTGATCTACTGGATCCTGTCCATCCGCCAACGGGAGCTTCTGTTTGGCGTGTTCCGGGCAATGGGTATGACGCGCCGTGAGGTGATACAGATGCTCATCAATGAGCAGATTTTCAGCTCCGGTGTTTCCATTGTGATCGGAACGGTGATCGGACTTTTGGCGTCTAAGATGTTTGTGCCTCTCGTGCAGATCTTCTACGCGTCTACGGATCAGGCCATCCCGCTGGAAGTGGTGAACAAGCCGCTCGATATGATCCGGTTGTTCAGCATTATCGGCATTGTGATAGTGGTATGTATGGTTGTTTTGGGCAAACTGATTTCGAAGATCAATATTTCGCAGGCACTTAAACTTGGTGAGGATTAGGGAGGAAGAACATGGAAGATATTTTAGTTATGGAAGGGGTAAAACAGAGTTTTCCGTTGAATGGCGGCGGTGGGGAATTTGTGGCGCTCCACGACATCAATATCCATATTCCGGCGGGCAAACTGACGATTCTGCGGGGGCGTTCCGGCTCGGGTAAAACGACCCTGATGAACATACTGAGCGCGCTGGATTATCCGAAGGCAGGGAGCGTCGTGTTTGAGGGACAAAACCTCGAAAAAATGAACGAGGTAAAACGGGAGGAGTTCCGCAAGACAAATGTCGGGTTTGTCTTTCAGTCGGTGGCCCTCATACCGATGATGACTGCGTATGAAAATGTGGAATTTCTGCTCCGACTGGCTAAATATGAGGGGAGCAAGAAGAAGCGGGCCGAAGAGTGCCTGAAACTCGTGGGACTGGGCCAGCGTATGCACCATATGCCGCAGGAGCTTTCGGGCGGCGAGCAGCAGCGTGTGGCGATCGCGCGGGCCATTGCCCATAAACCGAAGATCATTTTTGCGGACGAACCGACGGCAGAACTGGATACGGCGACCGGACTCCAGGTGATGAAGATTTTCAAGGAACTCATCAGCAAGGAGGGAGTTACGATCGTGATGACGACCCATGACATGGGATTGCTGGATATAGCGGACTGCATATATCACTTGGAGGACGGTGAGATTGTCGATGAAGAATAAAGTGTTGGGGAATAATAAGTTAGTACAGAAGATCGGGGAGTTCCGGCACGCTGGCAGACAGGCTTCGGGGAGTGTCAGCTCGATCGAGGAACTGGATGTACCACAGGACGTCATGATCGAGTGTGACGGACTTGTCAAAATATATAAAACGAAAGATATCGAGGTGTTAGCGCTCCAGGGACTGGATCTGACCGTGAAACGGGGCGAACTCATGGCGATCATCGGAAACAGCGGGAGCGGAAAATCTACATTCCTCAATATGATCGGAGGACTTGACCGGCCGTCTGCGGGGAAACTGTATGTAGATGGTAAAAACCTGTTTCAGATGACGGAGGACGAACTCGTAGAATATAAACGGAGTACAGTGGGATTTGTCTGGCAGAATAACGCGAGGAACCTTCTGCCATATTTGACGGCGTGGGAAAACGTCATGACGCCGATGCTGTTTCGAAAAGATTCGATGTCAGAACATGCGAAACAGAAAAGGGCGGCTGAACTTTTGGAACTGGTCGGATTGTCAAAGCGCAAAGACAATAAGCTGAGCCAGCTTTCAGGCGGTGAGCAGCAGCGTGTGGCGATCGCCATTGCGCTGGCGAATAACCCGAAGCTTCTTTTAGCCGACGAACCGACGGGGGCGGTTGACCGCCGGACGGCAGATGATATACTCGATATGTTCCGCAAACTGAATGAGGAACTCGGGATCACGATCGTGATCGTGACACATGATAAGGATCTGGCATCAAAGGTAAACCGCGTGATATCGATCCGTGACGGAAAAACGAGCAGCGAGCGCGTGATGCGGAGCGAGTACAAGAAGCGTCTGGAAGATATAAGCATAGACTGGCAGGAGGAACAGGTACAGGAGGAATTTGTAGTTTTGGACCGCGCCGGGCGCATCCAGATCCCCGCCGAGCTGCTTCAGGAAATGGGGATGGAAGGAAATAAGGTGAAATTGGAAATGGTGGATGGGAAAATAGTCATTGAAAAACCCGTGGATTAGTGGTACAATTGGTCTGTTAATTAGTAATAGTGAGTGATATGGGAGGTTCTTATGAGCAGATATGAGTATTTACGGAGGAGATCAAGACGGAGAAATTTGCAAAGGCGTATCTTGGTATGGCAAATCGCATTGATTGCAGTGATCGTGTTTGTGATCAGCTATACCGGTTTTAGAATTTACTCAGAAGTGAAAGAATACCAGTCAGTTTCGGCAGATGATCAGGATCCAAACGGAGGTGTTCAGGCCGTGGCATCCGAACCAGCTGTTTCCGCAGAGGCGGTGACGGCGGACGTACATCCGCAGGAACCGAGACAGGAGGTGTCACAGGAACCGACGGCAGCCCCGAGGGAGAAAGCGGTAGCGCTTACGTTTGACGACGGCCCTTCCCGGGAAAATACGGGAAAGATCCTGGATGTTTTGAAAAGCTGCGGCGCCCATGCGACTTTTTTTGTTTTGGGAAACCGGGCGCGCGTGGACGGCGATATCCTTCAGATGGAATTGGAGGCAGGATGTGAGATCGCAAGCCATTCCTGGGATCATCCGCAGCTAAATAAAATTTCCTGGTCGCAAGTGAAGGATCAGATCCAAAAGACGGATAACATTGTAAAAAAACTGGCGAATGGTTATGAGATCCAGTATCTGCGCCCGCCGTACGGAGCGATCAGCGATACCATGAGAAAACGGATGAAAAAGCCGATGATCCTCTGGAGTCTGGATACGCTGGATTGGAAAACGAGAAACGCAAAGAAAATTTTTAAAAAAGTGAAAAAAGAAGTGAAAGATGGCGATATCATCTTGATGCACGATATCCATGCGGAGACGGCGGAGGCGATCAAAGAGGTTGTACCGTGGCTGCAGGAACAGGGATACGACGTTCTGACCGTGAGTGAACTGGCCGCAAGGAATGGAAAGAAGCTCGAGGCGGGGAAGGCTTATTGTGATGGGACGAAATAAGTGCGGAGCACTTATTTGGTGCCGGACATTTATATGAGGGTGAGGATAGATAAGGTTTACGCGTGATCATGTATGCGCGGGAATGGAGAGTGAAATGAAAGGGTTTATGGATCAGGATTTTTTGTTGACGACGGAGACGGCGAAGAAGTTGTTTCATGAATATGCCGAACCGACGCCGGTTCTTGACTATCACTGTCACTTGGAACCGAGGGAGATCGCGGAGGACAGGCAGTTTCGGAACATGACGGAGCTGTGGCTCGGCGGCGATCATTATAAATGGCGTATCATGCGTTCGAATGGTGTGGAAGAGAGATATATAACCGGGGACGCACCAGACGAAGAAAAATTTCATGCGTTTGCCGACGCGCTTCCACGGGCGGTCGGGAATCCGATGTACCACTGGTGTCATTTAGAGCTCCAGCGGTATTTTGGTATTTATGAGCCATTAAGTGGAAAAAATTGGAAAAAGATATACGATGACTGTAATGACAAACTTCAGTCGCCGGAAATGTCGGCGAGAAATCTGATCCGTATGTCAAATGTTACACTGGTCTGCACCACGGACGATCCGGTGGATGACCTGCGTTATCATAAGCAGATCCGGGAGGACGGGACGTTTGATGTACAGGTGCTGCCGGCGTGGCGGCCGGATCTTGTGATGTGTCCCGAAAAGGAAGGGTTTGCCGCCTATGTGGAAAAGCTGTCAGAGGTGAGCGGTGTTAAGATCAAAGATTTTGCTTCCATGAAACAGGCGCTGGTAAAACGACTGGATTATTTTGTGGAAAACGGATGCCGGATTACGGACCACGGACTGGATGATGCCGAATACCGTCCGGTATCGGATGATGAGATGGAACTTTTAGTTACGCGAAGCCTGGCGGGAGAGGAACTGACACACGAAGAAATTTTGCAGTTTAAGACGATGATGATGATCTTTTTCGGGCGCGAGTATGCGGCGAGGGATTTAGCGATGCAGCTCCACTATGGCGCAAAAAGGGAAAATAACGAGCGGATATTCGAGTCCGCAGGAGCCAATGCCGGGATTGACTGTATCAATGAGAAAGGGTTTACAGCCGAAGTGGC
This sequence comes from uncultured Eubacterium sp., assembly GCA_910579145.1. Taxonomy (GTDB): domain Bacteria; phylum Bacillota; class Clostridia; order Lachnospirales; family Lachnospiraceae; genus Eubacterium_F. Next base: position 7,578 of record CAJTTQ010000027.1, on the reverse strand, counting down.
AGATTTCCTGAATGCGCTCTGCCGGACCGGCGAACTTCCGAAGACGATCCTGTATTCCCTGAACCCGACGGATAATGCCGTGATTGGCACAATCCTTGGATGTTTTCAGGGGGATGGTATCCGCGGTAAGATCCAGCAGGGTTCGGCGTGGTGGTTTAATGACCACAAGTCCGGTATGACCGAGCAGATCACATCGCTGGCGAGCCTGGGACTTCTCGGGAACTTTATCGGTATGCTGACTGATTCGAGAAGTTTTGTCTCCTATCCCAGACATGAGTATTTCCGCCGTATTTTGTGTGATTTTCTCGGGAAACTTGTGGAGAATGGGGAATATCCCGAGGATTTTGATTTGTTAGGCGGACTTGTAAAAGATATTTCGTATGGAAATGCGGTTACATATTTTGGATTTGATTTGCAGAAATGAGGAAGAGTATGACATTTAATTTGGTAAAAGAAAAGGCAGCCGGTATCTACGTTGACAGGGAAGCGGCTGATCACAAGGGACTTGCGCATGTGGCGCGCATCTTGATCAAAGATGTGGAACTGGTTTCCGATGCCGCAATGAAACTAGACGAAGATGTGACCGGAGAGCCGCAGATCCTGATTGGAACACTTGGCAGTTCACCGCTCATCGGCCGGCTGGAAGAAGAGGGCGTGCTGGATCTGTCTGACTTGAGAGGAAAGAGGGAGTCGTTTCTGATCCGCCTCATTTCCTATAGGGGAACAGAAAAACTCGTGATCTGCGGGACAGAGACGATCGCAACGCTGTTTGGCATTTACCATATCTCGCGGCAGATCGGGGTGTCGCCCTGGGTGTACTGGGCGGATGTTAAACCGGCCAAACAAAAAGAGCTCGTTTTGGATGAGAGCATAGATTTCCTTTCGAAAGAGCCGTCGGTGAAGTTCCGTGGATTTTTTATGAACGATGAGTGGCCTTCGCTCGGAAATTTTGTGATGAATACGTTTGGCGATTTTAATGAATTTTTTTATGAAAAGGTGTTTGACCTCTTGCTTCGCTTAAAGGGGAATTATTTTTGGCCGGCGATGTGGTCGGCTTCCCTTCCGCTCGATGGTTCAGAAGATCCGCTGGCGATCATCAAACTCGCAACTGATCTCGGCATCACGATCGGGCAGTCCCACCATGAGCCGCTCATGCGCGCCAGTGAGGAGTGGGATAAGGTGAAAACGGACAAAAATAATGTAGGGTATGGGGGAGACTGGAATTATTACACGAACGGGGAAGGTCTGTACCGCTACTGGGAAGACGGCGTGGAGAGGGATAAGGAATTTAAGCATATGATCACGATCGGTATGCGCGGGGAACGCGATACGATGATGCTCGGGCCAGACTCTACGATCCAGGAAAATGTGGAGCTTTTGCGCCGTATCATTACCGACCAGAAACAGATCATCCGGGAAAAGGGCTGCGACGACATGCCGAAGATGCTCGCTCTTTATAAAGAGGTGGAAGGTTTTTACTATGGCGGTGACGGCGTGGAGGGACTTCGCTCCTGGGATGGACTGGATGACGTAATCCTGCTTTTGTCCGATGACAATTTCGGAAATGTGCGTACGCTTCCGACGGAAGAGATTCGGGACCGCGAGGCAGGCTGGGGACTTTATTATCATTTTGATTACCACGGCGCGCCGATTTCTTATGAGTGGGTGAATTCCACGCCCCTCCCGAAAGTGTGGGAGCAGGTGTCGATGGCATATGATTACGGTATCCGGGATCTGTGGATCGTCAATGTAGGCGATGTGCGCCCCAATGAGCTGCCATTGTCCTATTTCATGGAACTTGCGTATGACTTTGAGTCGATGGGCACGGAGCATCCGAACCGAACCGATGAGTTCCTTGCCGGATGGGTGGAGGAACAGTTTGGATCTTATATTGGAGACGAAACAGTGAAACAGGCCATTGGGGATATTTTGCGCGAATATACGAGGATCCATGGCATGCGCCGCCCGGAGGCGATGAATCCAGACGTGTACCATGTATCCCATTTTAATGAGACAAAGAAGATGATCGCCCGCTGCGAGGCGTTGACCGCGAAAGTAGAAGACGTGAAGAGCCGTGTTCCAGACGAGTGTGCGGCGACGTTTTACAGTGTCGTCTATTATCCGGCTGTTGCGGGGATGAACCTGCAGCTCATGAGCCTGTATGCCGCCTTAAATCACTGGTACGCGAAAATGGGGCTTGCGGCGGCGAACGGATATGCCGAAAAAGTAGAGCAGGCGATCCGGCGTGATGAAGAGTTGACGAAATATTATAACGAAGGAATGGCAGAAGGCAAGTGGAACGGTATGATGATGTCTGCCCACGCATGTTTTGTGACGTGGAACGATGAGGGATGGCATTTTCCAGAAACCAAACGGATCCAGATGGAAAGTGGAAGCCGGATGCTCGTGCACGCGGAAGGCGCGGATACGTTTGCCGGAGAGGGAACGATCCGTCTGCCGGAGTTTACTTCGCTGGGAAAAGAAACGTATGGGATTGAGATTGCAAATGCCGGTTCTGAACCGTTTGGATACGAGATCCAGGCCACGGATGGTATACGTGTCAGTGAGACAGCGGGTGAGGTGGGAGATGGGGTCGTGACAGTGGAAGTGTCGATCGATCCGAGCCGCACGGACAGTTTTTCAGGAACGGTAGCAGTCGTGAGAACCGGATCTAAACAAGGCGGAGTAAAAAGCGGTCAGGAGGAGAGCGGTAACCGGGTAGAAGTTTCCGTCGTGTATACCGCAGCGCCAGATGATATTCCTGCTGGGACATTCGTGGAGCGGGATGGTATCGTGGCGATCGAAGCCGGGCATTTTTCGGACAATATCCCGTATGGGGAGCATGCGTTTACAGAACTTTTTGCTTACGGTAAGACGAATTCGTCGATGAAAATTTATCCGACGACAGCGAATTTTGATGAGATTGGGAACGCGCCCTGCCTGACCTATTCGGTCTATGTAAAGGAGGGCGGGGACTACTCGCTGCAGGTGGTGACGTCTCCGGGAAACAATCTTGAACATGGAAGGACGATGCGGTACGCGGTGTCTGTGGCAGGCGGTGACGTCGTGACAGGAGATACGATCCTGGCGAAGGACTACCGGATTGGCGGCGGTCCAAACCGGCCGCATACATGGACGGAGGGTGTTTTGGATAACTGTCATTACGGGATTACGAAACACCGGCTCGAGGCCGGTGTGAATGAGATCCGGTTTTATGGTGTAGAGGCGGGACTTGCGCTGCAGAGGCTTGTGCTGTACCGGGGTGAGCTGCCGCATTCATACCTCGGCCCGGTTGAGAATCCGCGGGCATAGGCCGGTGTGCGGTAGCGCACGCTGGTTCGGGCGCCTGACGGAATAACAGGAGGATTTGTTATGGCTGAAAAATGTATTGAGCTAAAAGGCATCACCAAATCATTTGACGGACAAATCGTTCTTGATAAAATGAATCTTACTATTCATGAGAATGAGTTTGTTACCTTGCTGGGGCCGAGCGGCTGCGGCAAGACAACGACGCTTCGTATTATGGGAGGGTTTGAGTCCGCGGATGAGGGACAGGTGCTTTTGAACGGTGTGGATATCGCCAAAGTGCCCGCGAATAAGCGGCCCATCAATACGGTATTTCAAAAGTACGCGCTGTTTTCCCACATGAACATCGAGGAAAATATCGCGTTTGGATTGAAAATAAAAAAGAAGTCGAAGCAATATATAAAGGATAAGATCAAATACGCGTTAAAGCTTGTGAATCTTGAGGGGTACGAAAAACGTTCCCCGGATTCACTCAGCGGCGGGCAGCAGCAGCGGATCGCGATCGCGAGGGCGATCGTGAATGAGCCGAACATCCTGCTGCTCGACGAACCGCTCGGCGCTCTTGACTTAAAACTCCGGCAGGACATGCAGTATGAGCTGATCCGTCTGAAAGAGGAACTGGGTATCACATTTGTCTACGTGACGCACGATCAGGAAGAGGCTCTGACGATGTCGGATACGATCGTCGTGATGAACCAGGGGTATATCCAGCAGATCGGTTCGCCGGAGGATATTTACAATGAACCGCAGAACGCGTTTGTCGCTGATTTTATCGGCGAGAGTAACATCATTCCGGCGACGATGGTGCGGGATAAGCTGGTAAATATTTTGGGAAAAGAGTTTGTGTGCGTGGATGTGGGGTTTGGGCAGAACCGTCCTGTGGATGTGGTCATACGTCCGGAGGATCTTATTTTAGTGCCGCCGGAAAAGGGACTGATCCGGGGGCGCGTGATCTCCCTTGTCTTTAAGGGAGTGCACTATGAGATGGAAATAGAGGATGAGGGTTATACGTGGCTCGTTCAGAGCACCCGGCTCGCGGAAGTCGGGAAAGAGGTGGGCCTTTGGGTGGACCCATTTAATATCCAGATCATGAAAAAACCGGAAAACAAGGCGGAGGAGGTGTTTGCCCGTGAACGGATCTAAGCACGTCCGGCGTCTTTCTTATCCGTATACGGTATGGATGGCGATCTTCGTCGTCGTACCGCTTTTTATCGTTGGTTTTTATGCGTTTACAGACCGGGACGGGAGTTTTACATGGGAACATATACAGAGTATTGCCTCTCCGGCGCATACAAAAGCGCTGCTGTTGTCGATCAAGCTTTCGGTCATAAGCACCGTTCTATGTTTTGTCCTTTCGCTGCCGCTGTCTATGGTGATCCGAAAGTTAAAAGTGAGCAGTAATGGATTTATCATTTTCATCTTTATTCTGCCGATGTGGATGAATTTTCTCCTGCGCACGATCGCCTGGCAGTCACTGTTAGAGAAAACGGGGGTTATCAATACGCTACTGCATATGCTAGGCCTGCCGGGGCAGAATATGATCAATACGGAAGGCGCGATCATACTCGGTATGGTGTACAATTATCTTCCGTTTATGGTGCTGCCGATCTACAATTCCCTCGTGAAGATCCACCAGGATACTTTTGACGCGGCGAAAGATCTCGGGGCCAACTGGTTTCAGACGCTGTGGCATATCACGCTGCCACAGATCTTTCCGGGGATCGTCAGCGGGATCACGATGGTTTTTGTGCCGGCGATGACGACGTTTGTCATTTCGAACCTTTTGGGCGGGGCAAAGATCAACCTGATCGGAAACATCATTGAACAGGAATTTACGACGGCAAATAACTGGTATGAAGGGGCAGGGCTTTCCCTCGTCCTGATGGTGCTTGTTCTCGGCAGTATGGCGGTGATGTCCCACTATGATAAAGATGGGGAGGGGGCGGCGATATGGTAGGAAAGAAGATAGCAGGAGCCCTCGGCAAAGTATATTTATGTTTGATTTTTGTCTTTTTGTACGGCCCGATCGTGACATTGATCGTACTTTCCTTTAATGAGTCCCGCTTTCGCGGGAAATGGGGTGGTTTCAGCCTGAAATGGTATGAGAGTTTGTTTTCTTCCCGTGAGATCATGGATGCCCTGGGAACGACGCTGCTCATCGCGCTTGTGTCGGCTCTGGCTGCCACGCTGCTCGGTACGGCTGCGGCGTTTGCGATGAACCGGATGAAGCGGCTGCCCCGCGTCGTGTTGATGACGGTGACGAACATCCCGATGCTCAATGCGGATATTGTGACAGGGATCTCATTGATGCTTTTGTTCCTTGCGCTGAATTACCGGCTCGGTTTTAGCAGTGTGCTGATCGCTCATATCACGTTTAATCTTCCGTATGTCGTTTTGAGTGTGCTGCCGAAATTGAAGCAGATGAATAAGAGCGTGTATGAGGCGGCGCTCGATCTCGGGGCTTCGCGGCAGTATGCGTTTATCAAGGTGATCTTTCCAGATATCCTGCCGGGTATATTGACAGGGTTTCTGCTCTCGTTTACGATGTCACTGGATGATTTTGTCATTACGCATTTTACGAAAGGGGTCGGCATTGATACGCTTTCGACGAAGATTTACGCGGAGGTGCGCAAGGGGATAAAACCGGAGATTTATGCCCTTTCGACGATCATGTTTGTCGTCGTGTTTTTCATGCTCATTTTGGTAAACAGGCGGACAGAGCGGAAGATGGGGCATCAGGGATAGACGTATGAGCGTGAAGATAGGGATTTATGGAATGTAATGGTGAATTTATCTTTTCAAGTGGTAGATTGATGATTGCATTAGTCTGGGAATTGTGATATAGTACAATAGTAGGAATATTACGAATATGAATGAAGGGGCGAAATATTATGAAAAGAATGAGAAAAGTTGTAATAACGATGTTACTGTTTTCTATTAGTTTTAATTTTTTGGTGGAAAATGGAGCCAATGCCGCTAAGAAAGTAAAGCTTAATAAAACAAAAATAACTTTAAAAGTTGGCAGGACATATCAATTAAAGTTAAAAAATACGAAAAAGAAGGTAAAATGGAGTTCTAAAGATAAAATGACTGCCACTGTGTCAAAAAAGGGAAAAGTGAAGGGAATCAGTGCAGGGAAGACAAAAATTATTGCAAAATTGGGAAAGAAAAAATATGCTTGCAGTGTTGTAGTGAAAGATGAGACAAAAAATGATTCACAGACCCATAGGAATCCAGTGCAGACCAAAACTCCGACACCGACAACGCCGGGAGGAACGGCATCAGGTTCCAATGTCGGGAGCGATACATCTACAGGGTTATATATGAGTGGAGATAACGTAACATATTTGGTGGTAGGAAAAACTTTAAAATATTATGCCTGGCATTTACCGTCAGGGGCTGTAACTAGCCGTAAAATTTCGTGGACATCCAGTAATTCAGATGTTGCTTCAGTAAAAGACGGATTGGTAACGGCAGTATCTCCGGGTGCAGCAGTTATTAAAGCGAGCGATGGAAAATATGAGGAAACACGGATGGTTTTGGTCAAACCTGCGGTGCAGAGTATCTCGTGGGAGTCTGCCACAAAAACTCTGTATAAAGGCAAATCTTGCGAATTAAAGTTTTCGGTTTTACCAGAGGATGCGGAAGCAAGAGGTTTAGTTTTTAGTAGTAGTAATGATAAGGTTGTTACGGTTTCGTCAACATTAACTGCGGGGCAGGTGCGAATTGAGGCAAAGTCTTTGGGAACAGCAGTGATAACAGTTTCTGATGCAGATGAAAAAGTTTCGGCGTCTTGTGAGATAACGGTTGTGTCGCCAGTAACGATTTCTGTTCCAGAACTTCCGCAAACTATAACACAATATCAAGCGGATGGAACAAGGAAAAGTGTTCTTGACATTACTGATATATCTTATGAGGTGGAAGAACATTATTTAGAGGATGTATATAGAGTTACAATTAGAATAAAAGGTAAAAAGACTTTTGATGCCAAGGGTGATTCTTATAGTAGAGCTGGTCAAATTGGGTGGAAATTATATAAAGATGCAGAACTTGTGCAAGATTCCGGCACATGGTTTACCGTTGCCCTATCAAACGGGGAAATGTTCTCAGAAGAGAAATATATCAATAGATTGCCGGCAGGGAATTATGAATTAAGGCTATTTAATATTGATTAAGTAAATATTCCACATAAAGAAGATACTAGATCTTAGTGACAGATGAGCCGGAAACCTAAAATTAGTTTCCGGCCCTGTTTTTTATCCTGAATTTAAT
>CAJTTQ010000026.1:31170-31415 GCA_910579145.1 uncultured Eubacterium sp. | reverse complement strand
AAATCCCCGCTGTGGAACTCGGTTGTCACGGAGGAGATCGCGCAAAAGGACGCGGTGCTGCTTCATTCGGTGCACTATGAAGCTGTTCCCAAAGAGTTTAAAAAGGTGAGGGAATTTACGTGCGGGAGCGCTGTATTTGGATACTTTGTCAAAGAGGATCAAGGAATGGAAGGTGAAGAGGATGAGTAATGTAGCTGAAAAACTTTGGAATCTGATCGAAACGATCGTGCGGGGAGTCTTCGGAT
>CAJTTQ010000026.1:0-31097 GCA_910579145.1 uncultured Eubacterium sp. | reverse complement strand
CTGTTAATATTTAAAAAAATGGGTATATTAAGTGTGGCGGATCTTGATATGTATGTGGCGAATACGATCGCCTTTATCCTCAGCGTACTCTGTTCGTTCCTTCTGAACAGCCGGTTTGTGTTCACGCTCGAGGAAGGTCAGAGCCGTAATTTTTGGAAGGCATTGTTAAAAAGTTACCTCTCGTACGGATTTACGGGAATCATACTGAATAATATACTGGCTTATGTCTGGGTAGGGGTCTTTGGTATTTCCAAATTTGTTGCTCCGCTGATCAGCCTCGTCATTGCCATTCCGATCAACTTTTTCATGAACAAGCTTTGGGCGTTTAAGTCGGAAGCAGAATGAGAAAGATCAAGAAAAAAACTTTTCAAATGAGGAAAGATATGGTAAAATAGTTTCGAATGAACAAATGACATGGAGGAAAAACATGGGAATTAGTGTTATTCTGCTGGCATACAAAGAGGAAGAAAACCTCAAAGTCCTGCTGCCGCAGATTATAGACAATGTGAAAAAGACGGGGGAGGAGTATGAGATCCTGGTGATCGATACGGCCGAACCTCTCGACGATACAGAGGGCGTATGTAAAACATTTGGGGCGAAGTATATCAATCAGGAAGAGCCGGCGTTTGGCGGCGCGTTCAAGACGGGCATCAAGTACGCCGAGATGGACAAGTTCCTTATTTTAGACAGCGACGGTTCGCACAATCCCAAATATATCCCGGCCATCTATGAGAAATTCACGAAAGAAAACTGTGATGTCGTGATCGGCTCGCGGTACGTGGAGGGCGGGAAGACGAATGACGCGAAGAGTTCGATCGTCATGTCGCACATATTAAACGGCATGTTCCGTCTCTTTCTCGGGATCAAGGCGAAAGACATTTCGACCGATTACCGGATGTACCACACAGAGCAGTTGAAGAAGGTTTCGCTGTCGTGCCGGAATTATGACGTGCTGCAGGAAGTGCTCTTACGTCTCCGCTTAAATAAAGAGGATAAGAAGTTAAAGATCGGGGAAGTTCCCATCGAGTTCGACAAGCGTATTTACGGGGAGTCGAAGCGGCGGCTGCTTCCGTTTATCATGAGTTACATCAAGACGTTGTGTAAGCTAACCGTCACGAGGATCGTTGGGAAATAACAAGACACAGGAAAGGTAATGATATGATGTATCCGATGAAGCTGGCTCCGGTTTATAAGGATTACCTCTGGGGCGGCCATGAACTGGAGCGGCTGTATGGAAAGGCCGGAGAGGGCGCGTGTACGGCTGAGAGCTGGGAACTTTGTAGCCTTCCGGAGGGAAAGAGCGTCATCAGGAACGGCCAGTACAAAGGCCAGTTCCTCGGGGAAATCCTAAAGCTAAATCCCTGTTTCGTATCTCCGAAATTCGGATCCGGGGACCGTTTTCCCATTCTTATCAAGTTCATTGATGCGAAACAGAAACTGTCGGTCCAGGTACATCCTTCGGATGACACGGCGCGGCACGAGCTCGGTGAGGAAGGAAAGGCCGAGATGTGGTATGTCATTTCAGCAAAGCCGCACTCTTTTTTATATTATGGGCTGAACCGGGAACTGTCAAAGGAGAGGCTTGAGGAAAAGATCCGGGACGGCTCGGTCTGCGACGTGCTGAACCGGGTCGAAGTGCATGCGGGGGATGTGTTTTTTATCCATCCGGGAACGATCCACGCGATCGGGGCCGGGATGGTGATCGCCGAGATCCAGCAGAGCTCGAATACGACATTCCGCGTGTATGACTATCTGCGCAAGGACAAGGATGGAAATTACCGGGAACTTCATATCGACCGGGCGATCGAAGTCATCGACCGCACGCCGATCGTGCCGTCGCAGGTGTTTGACAATAACGAAGTCCGCCTGAAAGAGGGACGGCTCCGCCGGCTGTTTGAGTGCAGCTATTTTAGTGTTCTGCGCATCGAAAACTGGGGCGGGAAGATCAAGTTCTGGTGCGACCGCAGTTCGTTCCACTCGCTGCTCGTCGTGAAGGGGAGCGGATATTTGGAATACGGCGGCAGACGGTATGATTTTGAGGCCGGCGACAGCATATATATTCCGGCGGGGATGGGGGAATATTATATCCATGGCCGCCATGAAATCTTGATGTCAAAGCTATAAAAGAAAGGAATGGATATTTCAATGAAAGTTACAGCAATGATCATGGCAGGAGGACGGGGCGAGCGGTTTTGGCCGAAGAGCCGCAAGAGCCTGCCAAAACAGTTTTTAAGCCTGACGGATGACGGCGTGACGATGATTCAGGACACGGTGAGCAGGATCCTGCCGCTTGTCGATATGGAGGATATTTACATCGTGACAAACCGGGATTATAAGGAGCTTGCGATGGAGCAGCTGCCGGAGCTTCCGGAAGAGAACATACTGTGCGAGCCGGTCGGCCGCAATACGGCGCCGTGTGTCGGACTTGCCGCCATGCACATCGGCAATAAGTATGACGACGCTCTTATGATCGTACTGCCGTCGGATCATCTGATCAAATACAATTCGATGTTTTTAAATGTGCTGCGGGACGCATGCGCAGTGGCGGAAAAGGGCGAGAACCTGACGACGATCGGCATTACCCCGAATTACCCGGAGACCGGGTACGGCTACATCAAGTTCGATCCCGACCAGAGCGAGGGGCGCGCGTACGGCGTGGAGCGGTTTGTGGAAAAACCCGACCTGAAAACGGCGAAGAAGTATCTGGCGGACGAGTCCTATCTGTGGAACAGCGGGATGTTTGTGTGGAAGGTTTCCACGATCCTGGCAGATATTGAGAAATATATCCCGAATACGTATGAGGGACTGGTGAAGATCAAAGAGGCCATCGGCACCGAGGAGCAGGACGCCGTACTGGAGGCGGAGTTCCAGAAGATGGAATCTGAATCGATCGATTACGGCATTATGGAAAAGGCAGATCACATTTATGTCATTCCGGGTACGTTTGGCTGGGATGACGTCGGTTCGTGGCTGGCGGTCGGAAGGATCCGCTCGACCAATGAATTTGGAAACACCGTTCAGGGAAATGTGATCACTGTGGAGACGAAAAACTCGATCATCGAGGGAACGGACAAGCTGATCGCGGCCGTAGGGTTGAAGGACATCATCGTGGTCGATACCGATGACGCACTTTTGATCTGTGACAAGGGTCATGCCGGCGATATTAAGAAAGTGCTGGAGAACCTTCGGATCTGCAACCGGAACGAGTACATCTAGTGCAGGGATCCATGTTCTGTACTATGTATCATATCAGCCGGGGGCAACGATGTTCCATCTGTATGTATGAAACCCGGCATTACAGGAAAAAATAGCGAAAACAGGTTTTTTGAAAGGAGATCGTATGAAACGTGCATTGATTACAGGTATTACCGGACAGGACGGTTCTTACCTTGCAGAATTGTTGTTGGAAAAAGGATATGAGGTTTACGGCATCATGCGCCGTAAAAGCGTGGTGGATTATGGAAATGTGGAGCATATCAAGGATAAGCTGAATTTTATCTACGCGGATATGACTGACGTGGTATCGCTGATCCGCGCGATGCGCATCAGCCAGGCCGATGAGATCTACAATCTGGCGGCGCAGTCGTTCGTGGCGACGAGCTGGGAGCAGCCGCTCGCGACGGCGGACATCGACGCGCTCGGCGTGACGAATATGCTGGAGGCGATCCGCACGGTGAAACCGGAGGCGAGATTTTACCAGGCTTCTACGAGTGAGATGTTCGGTCTCGTTCAGGAGATGCCGCAGAAGGAGACGACGCCGTTCTATCCGCGTTCGCCATACGGAGTGGCGAAAGTGTACGGACACTGGATCACGAAAAACTACCGAGAGAGTTATGATCTGTACGCCTGCTCCGGTATTTTGTTCAACCATGAGTCGGAGCGGCGCGGACTGGAGTTCGTGACGAGAAAGATCACAGACGCGGTAGCGCGTATCAAGCTTGGCGTTCAGGATCATGTGGAACTCGGAAATATGGATTCGAAAAGAGACTGGGGCCATTCGAAGGATTATGTGCATGCGATGTGGCTCATGCTCCAGCAGGATAAGCCGGACGATTATGTCGTTGCTACCGGCGAGACGCGTACGGTGCGTGAATTTGTTGAGCTTGCGTTCGGCCATGTGGGTATCGAGGTCGAGTGGAAGGGTGAAGGCGTAGATGAGATCGGTGTGGATAAGGCAACGGGAAAGACGATCGTGACGATCAATCCGAAATTCTTCCGTCCGGCTGAGGTGGAAGTGCTTCTCGGCGATCCGTCCAAAGCGGAGAAAACGCTCGGATGGAAGCGGGAGATCTCATTCAGCCAGCTTGTGGAGAGAATGGTGAAGAACGATCTGGCGATCGTGGAGAAAGAGATCAAAGTGCAGTCGATCCAGTAAGGTTGACGGCACGGAAATGAGGGGAAGCATGAAGAAGGCATTGATTATCGGCGGAGCCGGATTTGTCGGACAGTATTTGGCGGATTATCTGCAAAAGGACTGCGGATATGAAGTCTGTTCTACAAAAATGAAAAATGAGGAGCTTCCCGATACCGATTATGAAGTAAAAGACATGAACCTCCTCGTGAAGGAAGAGGTGGAGGCGGTCGTGGAGCAGGTTGACCCGGATGTGATCTTTCATCTGGCGGCACAGAGTTCGGTGGCCGTTTCGTGGTCGAATCCACAGCTTACGGTGGATGTCAATATAAAGGGGACGATCCAGCTTTTGGATGTGCTGAAGGAGCGCCAGTTTAAGGGCGGTGTCCTGTTGATCGGCTCCGGTGAGGAGTACGGGCGCATTCTGCCCGAGGAGGTGCCGATCGTGGAAGATACGGTACTTCGGCCGGGAAATATTTACGCGGCGACGAAGAGCTGTCAGAATATGATCGCCGGCATTTATGCGAAGGCATACGGCCTGCACCTCGTGATGGTGCGCGCGTTTAATCATGTGGGGCCGAAACAGTCCCCGCAGTTCGTCGTCTCGGATTTCTGCAAACAGGTGGCAGAGGTGGAGATGGGACTGCGGGAGCCGGTCATCAATGTGGGAAATCTCAAGGCGAAGCGCGATTTTACGGATGTCCGTGATGTTGTCGCCGCCTATGAGTGTCTCGTGCGGCTCGGTGAGAGCGGGGAAACGTACAATGTCGGTTCCGGTATTGCTTACGAGATCGAGGATATTTTAAATCAGATCATCGCGCTCTCGGGGCGGGAGATCCGCGTCGAGGTGGAGAAAGAGCGTCTCCGGCCGATCGACGTTCCGCTCATTGTCGCGGATATTACGAAAATCAGGGAGCGGGCCGGCTGGGAGCCGAAGATTTCGCTGGAACAGACGCTGCGGGATACGCTGGACTACTGGAGAGAGAATCTGAAATAGTAGAAAATTGAAGTGGGAAAAGGTTAGCTGTGAAATCGTGATCTGTGGATTGGATAGGGAGCGATTCAGCTTGGAGAGGGAAAGGAAGAGTAACATATGGGTCGAACAGAGAATTATGAGCGGTGGCTGGCACACGTAAAGGAAGCCGATTTATTAGAGGAACTGGAGAGCATACGCGGGAACGAGGAAGAGATCAATGACCGCTTTTACCGGGAACTGGAATTTGGTACCGGGGGATTGCGCGGCGTGATCGGCGCGGGGACGTACCGAATGAATGTGTACACGGTGGCAAAGGCGACGCAGGGGTACAGCAACTACCTGACGAAGACCGTGAAAGCGGGGGCGTCATCGTCTCCTTCGGTGGCGATCGCGTATGACAGCCGGAATAAGTCGGATCTGTTCGCGATGACGGCGGCGGGTGTGTTTGCCGCGAACGGCATCCAGGTCTATCTGTATCAGGAACTGATGCCGACGCCGTGTCTTTCCTATGCGGTGCGCGCGCTCCACTGTGATGGCGGTATCGTGGTGACGGCGAGCCATAATCCGGCAAAGTACAATGGCTATAAAGTGTACGGATCGGACGGCTGCCAGATCACGCTGGAGGCAGCGGAGGCGATACTGAAAGAGATTGACGGCGTGGACGTCTTTGACGATGTGAAGTCAGTCGATTTTGAACAGGGCTGTGAGTCGGGTGCGATCCAGTTTATCGACCAGAGTGTTACGACCGGATTTATCAATGCCGTGTCGGAGCGGGCGCTGAACCCGTCCGAGATCGATAAGGATGTGTCGATCGTCTACACGCCGTTAAATGGCACAGGCCGCTATCCGGTGACCAGGTGCCTGCGGGAGAACGGATATACAAAGATCACGATCCCGGCCGAGCAGGAAATGCCGGACGGCAATTTTACGACGTGTCCGTATCCGAACCCGGAGATCCGGGAGGCGCTCGAGGTTGGACTGAAAAAGGCGAAAGAGATCGGGAGCGACCTGCTGTTAGCGACTGACCCAGACTGTGACCGCGTCGGCGTCGCGGTGGCGAAGGGAGACGGTGAGTACCAGCTGATCTCCGGAAATCAGATGGGGATCCTGCTGTTTGACTATATCTGCCGCACGAGGCAGGCAAATGGTACGATGCCGGAGCGGCCGGTGGCGGTAACGACGATCGTTTCCACGAAAATGATCGATCAGATCGCCAGGCATTACGGCGTCGAGGTGAAGCGTGTGCTGACCGGGTTTAAATTTATCGGCGAGCAGATCGGCATCTTAGAGGAAAAAGGAGAAGAGGACCGCTATATCTTCGGTTTTGAGGAGAGTTACGGCTATTTGAGCGGCGGACATGTGCGGGATAAGGACGGGGTAAATGCGTCCCTGTTGATCTGTGAGATGTTTGCCCACTATAAAGCGAAAGGACGCTCCCTCATCGAGGTACTGGATTCTTTGTATGAGGAATATGGATATTTTCAGGAGTCACTGCAGTCGATCACGTTTGAGGGCGCGAGAGGGGCAAAGAAAATGGCGGATCTGATGGAGAAGTTCCGCACCGAGCCGCCGGCAAAAATAGCCGGATATAACGTCCTTGGCGTAAAAGACTACGAAAAGGGCGTGGGAGAACTGCCGAAATCAAATGTTCTCGAGTTTAATATGGAGCAGGATGTAAACGTGCTCGTGCGCCCGTCCGGTACGGAGCCAAAGATCAAGATGTACTATCTGGTGAAGGGCAGCAGCGAAGCACAGGGCAAGACGATCGTTTCCTCTTTGGAGGAATACTTCACGGACGTATGCGGGTGATTAGAAAAAACTGGATGATGAGAAATGAGAAGCAAAAAGGGGTTCTGTTTTTGCTTCTATTTTCTATTGCCTTTTTGGGGATCTATCTTTGCACATATGCGCTGTTTTTCCAAAAGGGCAAAAGTTTTATCTGGAATTATGACGGTATCAAGCAGCATTTCGCGTCGCTCGTCTATCTCGGACGGTACTACCGGGAACTGGCGGGGGCGTTTTTGCAAGGGGATTTTACGCTGCCGATGTTTGATTTTTCAATCGGCATGGGTGAAGATATTATGACGACGCTGAATTTTTACGGATTAGGCGATCCGCTGACTCTTTTGGCGGCTCTTGTTCCCGTGGAAAAGATGGAAGTGTTATACAATTTTCTTGTGATCTTCCGTATGTATCTGGCGGGTCTGTCATTTGCCTGGATGTGCCTGCAGCGTGGAAAACGTTATAGTGCCGCGTTTATCGGGGCGCTGATCTACGCGTTTTCGGGGTATGCGCTGCATGTGGCTGTGAAGCATCCATTTTTTGTCATTCCGATGATCTTTCTTCCACTCTCGGTCGTCGGGCTGGAGCGCGCGCTCGATCAAAAGAAACTGTCACTTTTGATCACCATGGTGTTTTTCACCGCTTTGAACGGGTTTTACTTTTTTTACATGAATACGGTTTTCCTCGTTCTGTATGCGGCCGTCCATCTGCTCTGCCGGAGGGCGGGCGTGAGGGAATGGCTGAAGGGGATCGGGAGGTGCGCGGCTTCGTATGCGGTCGGGGTTTCAATGGCCGCTGTGATCTTTTTGCCGACAGCCGTTGCTTTTCTGACCGGGACGAGAAGCGAGAGTTCGGTAAATCCGGGGAATCTTTTGTATTTTGATGTTTCGCGTTATCTCAATATGGCGGCGCGGGCGATCGGGGCGCCGAGGATCACCTGGGATTATTTAGGACTCGTTTCTCTCGTGCTTCCGGCGCTCGTCGTTTTGATGGCGCGTTCGTTTCGGAAGCATACAGAATTAAAAGTAAATATAATTATTTGGACGGTGTTGATGCTCCTGCCTTTGGGCGGCTATGCGATGAACGGGTTTTCCTATGTGTCTGGGCGCTTTTTGTATCTCGTGGCCTTTGTGTATGTGATGGGGACGGTAGAGGTGCTGCCGGAGCTGCTCTCCCTGAGTAAGAGGGACATAAAGATCTGTTCGGGGACGGGAACGATTTACTGGATCGTAGTTTTGATCTCCCGAGACGAAGGGTTTTATGAGGGATTTGGCATGATCATGCTCGCTGTGACATTGCTTCTTCTTTTTTCCGGCTGGTTCCGGCGTCTGGAACAGGGATGGAAGCTCTCGCTGCTTACGGTCGTGATCTCTATGAATATTATAGGAAACGGCTGGCTTTTGTTCGGGGCGCAGGGCTATGTCAACGAGTTTGTGGACGCGGGGACGGCTTTGGAGACGCTTCACGGGGCGCCGGAGAATGAAGCGGCGGCAGGAACAGGAGCGGCATCTGGAACAGGCGGTTTTTACCGCGTCGCCTCCTCGGTATGCACGAGCGAGAACGCGGCGATGGTAAATGGAAACTACGGGGTGTCAAGCTATTTTTCGATGTCCAATCCAAACCGGATCCGGTATTTGCTGGATATGGAAGACGGGGGTGTGCTTGACAGTATGTTTAAGATTGCGGGCATGGACGGGAGGACCGCGCTGCTCGCACTGGCATCGGTCAAATACTACGCGGTGCCGGAGGAGTCTTCACAGGCAGGCGTACCATATGGTTTTAAACTCGTGAAAGAGTTTGAGCGGGGCCGGAAGCGGTACGGATTATATGAAAATGAAAATTTCCTGCCGCTTGGCATCACGTTTGACAGTTACGTGTGTGAGCCCGATGTACGCAGCATGAGCGGCTTGGAGAAACAGGATCTCATGCTGAAAACGGTCGTATTGGAAGAGGAAGTGTCCGGGATATCAAAAGCGGATGTGACGCGGCAGACGGAGACGGGAAGCCAAAACGGAATGGAAGCGGGAAGTCAGGAACCCTCGGGTGGTAAACTGTGCAATGTGCCGTTTACGATCCTGCCGGATGCGAATGTCGAGTTGAAAGGAGATACGGTCCGCATCAAAAAAGGCGGCGCCCGACTCACGATCGAGTGGGAGACAGAAGGGTCTGGAGAATATTATGTTTGTCTGGGAAATTATAACATGAAACGGAAGGACCGGACGTATTGTGATATTACGATGACGTGCCATGATACGGAGAAGACGATACGGGCGCTGAAAGATACGTGGAACTGGTATTTTGGGCGAGAACGATATTTGTTAAATATGGGTTTGATAAACGGGGAAGAGGATCATACGACCTGCAGCATCCAGTTCCAGACCGCCGGAACTTTTTCGAGATCCGATCTGAACGTTTATGTCCAACGTATGGAGCAGATCGCGGACACCGCCGCAGAGCGGAGGGAGGACGTTTTGGAAAATGTTGCGATTGAAAAAAACCGGGTGGGCGGAGAGATTTCGCTGGCAGAGAAGAAACTGCTGTTCTTATCAATCCCGTATAGTGGAGGCTGGCGGGCAGAGGTTGATGGCAAAGAGGCGAAGATCCTCCGGGCGGATACGGCTTATATGGCGCTGGAACTCGAGCCGGGCAGACATGGGATCGAACTGGAGTATACGACGCCGTTTATCCGGCTCGGAGGCGGTTTGACCGCACTCGGATGTCTGGTATTTGCCGGTTATCATTGGATGAGTCGAAGGGGGAAGAGACGTGGAGTATAAATTTCGGTTTTCTGTTGTGATCCCGGTCTATCTTGTGGAAGGGTATCTGGCGGAGACGCTCGATTCGGTCATTGCGCAGGATATCGGGTTTTCGCAGCATATTCAGGTCATCCTCGTCAATGACGGGAGTCCGGATGACAGTGAGTCGATCTGCCTGGCCTATCAGAAGCGTTACCCGGACAACATCGTGTATGTGAAACAGGAAAATGCCGGGGTAAGCGCGGCGAGGAATCACGGCATGAAGTATGTCGAGGGAAAATATGTAAACTTTTTAGATTCCGATGACAAGTGGTCGAAAAACAGTTTTCGGGCTGTGTACGAATTTTTTGAAAAGCAGTATGACAAGATCGACCTCGTTTCGTGTCCGCAGAAGTTTTTTGAGGCGCGGGACGAATATCACTGGCTGGCGTTCAAGTATGAAAATGGCAGCCGGGTCATTGATATTTTAGAAAAATATAATTATATCCAGATGCACGTAACGGCGTCTTTTGTGAAAGCGGAAGTGCTCGCGCGCCATTCGTTTGACGAGGGCCTGAAATTCGCGGAAGATTCCAAGTTTGTAAATTCCGTGATACTCGATAAGCTGAAATACGGTGTGGTGTCAGATGCGCTGCATTTCTACCGGAAGCGCGTCAATGCTTCCTCTGCGATCCAGAACAAAGGCGTATCGAAAGAATGGTATCTGGATACGCCGAAGCATTATTATCTGGAACTGATCAAAGAATCGATCGAAAAATACGGTACCGTACTCTTATATGTACAGTATCTGATCCTCTATGATTTTCAGTGGCGGCTGCGCGATGACCTGTCGCGGATCCTGACAGAGGAGGAGCAGGAGTGGTATGAAGACTGCCTGAAGGAAATGCTGAACTATATGGACGATGACCTCATCTGCCATCTCGATAAGATGTACGCGGAGTATAAAATATTCGCGCTCTCGCTCAAATATGGACGCGATATCCGCAAGGAACTGAAATACCGGAAGGGGAGTCTGTACTTTCACCATATCAAGATATATAGTTTTCAGGCAAAATCTTTGTTTTCTGTCGATGTGCTGGAAGTTAAAGAGGGGATGCTCCATCTGTCCGGCCGGATCTGGTGCCCGTTTGCGGATGAGACAGAATTTTATTTTCAAAATGAGAAGGGGGAGCAGTTTACCATCTGTTCGAAACCGGCGGGATTTCGAAAGGCGGTCATATTCGGCAGGGAGATCATGCGCGTGCGGGGATTTGAAGTCCAGCTCCCGCTGTCGGGAGTCCGCGGATACCGCGCGTTCGCCTCATATCAGGGCCGTTTCCCTCAAAGGCTTTTTATGCGCGCCGGCAAGTTCTCGCATCTGAGCCAGGAAGTCAGTGAGCTTTACTATCATGACGGCGGGTATCTGTTCGATTATGAAGAGGAGGAAGGGAAGATCCGTATCCGGCGAAAACACGCTCTTTTACATCTGGTGAGGGAACTGCGGCTTTTGGGAAGATGTGTGAGAGACAAAAAATATGAGATCGCCGCGTACCGGATGCTGTATCACCTTGTAAAACCGTTTCTTTGCAGGGAGCGGTGGATCGTCATGGAGCGGATCCATGTGGCGGGAGACAATGCGGAACATTTTTTCCGTTTTTTGGCGGAACATGCGGAGAGGGATGTGAAGGCGTATTTCACGATCTCGGAAGACAGCGGGGATTTTAACCGGATGAAGCAGATCGGACATGTGCTTGCGTTCCGCAAGTTCCGCTATAAAGTAAATGTACTTTTAGCAAAAAATATCATTTCCTCGCAGGGGGAAGATAATATTTTTAACCCGTGGGATAAAGACAGCGTATATATCCGCGACCTGTACAAATACAAGTTCATTTTCCTACAGCACGGGATCATCAAGGACGATCTGTCGGAGTGGCTGAATAAATTTAATAAAAACCTCCATATGTTTGTCACTTCCGCGAAACCAGAATATGAGTCGATCCTGAACGGGGATTACTTTTATGACGGATCGGTCGTGAAGCTGACGGGACTGCCGCGGTATGACAACTTAAATCAGCATATAAGACCTGAGAAATCCATTATCATCATGCCGACCTGGCGTTTTGCCCTGGCGTGTCGTCTCAATAACGACACGGGGGAGCGGATTTATAACCCTTTGTTCCGTGAGTCGCTGTTCTTCCGTTTTTACCAGGACCTGATACAGGATGAGAGGCTGATCGAAGCGTTAAAGAGGAATGGGTACACGGGGAAATTTTTCCTCCACACGCATCACCGGGTGCAGATGAAGGATTTTGAGGATAATGAGACGATCCGCCTGCTGCGGGATAACATAGATTATCAGGAAGAGTTTGAAAAGAACGCGCTTCTCGTCACGGATTTTTCCAGCGTGGCCTTTGATTTTGCGTATTTGAAAAAACCTGTCATCTATACGCAGTTTGATCTGGACACGTTTTTCCAGGGCCAGGTCTACTCAAAAGGGTATTTTGACTATGAGCGCGACGGGCTCGGGCCGGTCTGTTATGATTACGAGACGACTGTCCAGACGATCATAGACTATGTGGAGCGGGACTGCCAGCTCGATCCCCGGTATGATGAGAGGAGCAGCCAGTTCTACCGCTGGTTCGATAACGATAACTGTAAACGGGTGTACGAGGAGATCCGCGCACTCAGAAAGCCGTGAAAGGGGGAAATGAAGATGGGAGCAAGGGAATGTGCAGGAGGGCGAACGTGGCTGCGTGACATAGACCCATCTGTTCCTCTCGTCGTCCTATGTGGGGAAACGCCGGATGGGAAAGGGCATTTAGCGGCGGTCGAAGAACATTTTGATTATGCCGTGGCCGACCCGGGCCGTATCCTTTTGCGTCGCGCGGGGTGGAAGTCATTGGAAGAGGCGGGAGAGGCATCGGACTTTTTTTCGATCTGCCAGCTGTTCTTAGAGGAACCTCGTTTTTACGCGCAGCCGGACACACAGCTTCATACACAGCGTATGACACAGCGAAACGATCCGATGGACGCAGAGCTGTCAAAAGCGATGGACGGCTATGATCGGATCATTCATCAGGCTGTGCAGGCTTACGGAGAATTCCTTCCATTTTTCCAGTGCCTCATACTGCAGGATCTGATGCCGCGCTTACTGACAGCGCGGACATGCCAGCAGATGGGGGTGGAGGAGGAATCGCTCCGCCAGCTGTTGGGACGGTTTGATGATGATATGATCGCCGGGTGCGGCATACCAGAAGACATACGGATCCGGGTACTTTCGTTTAAATATCAGACGGATATTCGCGACAAACTCGTATATCGGAGCGGGAAACTGAAATTTGATAATCTGCTCGTCGTACCGCTGAAAGAAATTCCGTTTCGCGTGGATCGCCTGACATGTGAGGATGGCATCTGCCGTCTGGGAGGTACGGTGATGCTGCCGCTCGAGAACGACGTGCTGGAATATTACTATGTGGACAACCAGGGGCGCCGTTATGAGATCGAGTGGGAGGAGGGAGAGGAACTGTACTTTTTAGGTGAGCGCATGCGCACGAGAAAACGGTTTACGGCGCAGTTAAATGTGGGTAATAAACCGGTGGGGATGCGGTTCATGTACCGGTATAAGGGCGCGTTCCACGCGAGGATCCAGATGACATTTTCGGATGAGATCGGGATCAAGGAGGATACAAGTCGGAATACGGCCGTTCTCGGCAGGTATTATATGAAGATGGAAAAGCGGATCCTATTTGTGTCGCCGCTCCAATGGAAAACGAAAATAAAGCTTTTCTTTACTTTTTCGCGAAAAAGCATTAAAATGAAACAAGAAAAGAAAGGAAGGAAAAGGGGAACGCTATGATATACGGAGTTGTACTTGCAGGAGGCGTCGGAAGCCGGATGGGCGATATGGGAAAGCCGAAACAGTATTTGCTGCTCGGGGACAAGCCGATTCTGATCCATACGCTCGAGAAATTTTATATGCAGAGTGAGTTCGAACAGGTGCTGGTATTGTGTCCGGCCGAGTGGCTGCCGCATACGAAAAACCTGCTACGAAAATATAAGAAGGACGACGGAAGGATTGTCGTGCTGGAGGGGGGAGAAACCCGGAACGAGACGATCATGAACGCGATCGCCTATATCGAGTCGGAGGGAAACTTAGACGAGGAGACGATCATCGTCACGCACGACTCGGTGCGTCCGTTTGTCACACAGCGCATCTTAGAGGAAAATATCCGCTATGCCAAAGAGTTTGGCGCGTGTGATACGGCTGTGGCGGCGACGGATACGATCGTGTGCAGCGAGGACCAGGTGCTGATCAGCGAGATCCCGGAGCGCCGCAGGATGTATCAGGGACAGACGCCGCAGACATTCCAGGCATTAAAACTGAAACGGTTATACAATGAGCTGAGCGATAAAGAAAAGGCGCTTCTCACCGACGCGGCGAAGATTTTCGTGATGAAGGGTGAGAAGGTCCATATCGTCGAGGGTGAAGTATTTAATATTAAAATTACGTATCCGTATGACCTGAGGGTGGCAGAAGCGCTCATCTATGACGGGAAATAGGAGGCTTTTATGCTGAATGCAGTGTATCGTCTCGTGGCTCCGAGGCGGTTTGAGGTTGAATTTACGAATATAGACCTGTGCAGCGGAAATGTCATCGTGCGGCCGACCCATCTTTCGATCTGTAACGCGGACCAGCGGTATTATCAGGGGAAGCGGGCGGATGATATTTTGAAGAAAAAGCTGCCGATGGCGCTCATCCATGAGGGGATCGGACAGGTGGTGTTTGATCCGCAAGGGGAGTTCGCGCCGGGGGAACAGGTGGTGATGATTCCAAACACGCCGCCAAAAGACGCAGAGGCGGACACGGACGGCATCGCGGAAAATTACCGGCGGGATGCCCGGTTCCGCGCAAGTGGTTTTGACGGGTTTATGCAGGACGTCGTGGAGATCCGGCGGGACCGCATCGTGCGCCTGCCAAAAGGCATCGATCCATGTGTCGCCGCCTTTACCGAAATCGTGACGGTCAGTGTCCATGCGCTGCGGCGGTTTGACGCGATGGCGCGCACGCACCGGAACGCGGTCGGCATATGGGGCGACGGGAATTTAGGTTATATCACTGCCGTTTGTTTTCAGGCGATGTTTCCGCAGACGAAACTTTATATATTTGGGATGAACCGGGACAAGCTTTCGGATTTTACGTTTGCCGATGATGTGTTTCTCGTCACGGACATTCCAGAAGATCTCGAATTCGACCATGCCTTTGAGTGTGTGGGCGGAGAGGGGGCATCCAGGGCGATCAATCAGATCATTGATTTCATACGCCCTGAGGGGACGATCTCGATTCTCGGCGTGTCGGAAAATCCGGTGGCGGTCAATACCCGCATGATGCTGGAAAAGGGACTTCGGATGTTCGGTAGCAGCCGGAGCGGACGGGACGACTTTCTGCGGACGATCGAGTTGTACCGATCCGATCCTGAGATCCTCGAATATTTTCAGAATGTCATCGGCGCGAAGATCAAAGTGCAGTCGATCGCTGATATGAAACTGGCGTTTGAGACAGATATACACAAGCAATTTGGAAAAACAGTCCTGATATGGAAATAAATACGAAGACAAAAAGTGAGGGAAATTATGAGCGGATTACTTTCAAACAATACGAAACGATTTATAAAAAAGCGCCTGAAATTCTGGTTCTGCTGTTTGAAACATCCTATATTAAATGAACATTTAATTGTGTTTGAGGCATTTAGCGGCAAGCGGTGCGGAGGAAATCTGCGCGCCATTTATGAACAGTTGATGGAGGATGAGAGGTACCGGGATTTCCGTTATGTCTGGATCGTAAACGATGTGGAGGCACATGCGGATCTGAAGGTCAGGCGGCATACGCGCGTCGTAAAAAAAGATTCCCATACGGCATTTATTTTATACGCAAAGGCCAAATACTGGTTCAACAATGTAGCGCTCCCCAATTATCTCATTCCGCGCCCGCATCAGGTTTACGTGGAAACATGGCATGGAACGCCGTTAAAAAAACTGGGAAACGATATCGAGTACGAAGTGGATCCGCGCCAGTCGCTGGCCGAGATGCACAAAAAGTATTACATCAAGGGCAGGAAGATGGATTATCTCATCTCGCCGTCCAGATTTTATTCGGAAAAAATGATCTCTTCGTTCCGGCTTGATAAGAGCAAAAAGGAAGATATTATATTGGAGACCGGGTATCCGAGAAATGACGCCCTGTTTACGTTTACAAAAGAGGATGTAGAGAGGATCCGGGAAGAGATCGGTGTGCCGGAAGGGAAAAAAGTCATTCTCTACACCCCGACGTGGCGTGACAACCAGTTTAAAAAAGGGGAGGGGTTCCAGTATAAAGAAGCGGTTGATTTCGGGTGGCTCATGGAGCAGCTGGGGGATGACTATGTTTTGTTATTCCGCGCTCACCACCAGATCGGGTTTAAAGACGTCGCCCACGATGTGTCTGGCGTCATAGACGTGACCGAGGTGGACGATGTCAACGACCTGTATATCATCAGCGATCTGATGATTACGGATTATTCTTCCACGATGTTCGATTATGGGAATTTAAAACGGCCGATGGTCTTTTTCATGTATGATCTCGATGAGTACCAGGGGGAGATCCGGGATTTCTATTTTGATATCAGCGAGCTGCCCGGCCCGATCGTCAAGACACAAAAAGATCTGGCAGAAGCGATCCGGGACCAGTTTGCGAATTTTGCATATGATGAGACATATCAGGCGTTTACTGCCAAATTTAACAGTCTGGATGACGGGAATGCGGCAAAACGCGTGATCGAGGCGACGATAAGCACAGAACTCGGCCCGGGATTCCGCTTTTATAAATGGCTGATCCACACGAGGAATGTGATCCGCAAGGCGTTTCGCGATGGATATATCGCGTTTTCCGGTATGATGCGCTGTATGGGATTTTGTTTTTCAGAAAACAGCCGGCTCCTGCGCTCCTACCGCAATAAACATAAGGGCGAACGATGTTTTCTCATCGGGAACGGGCCGAGCCTTCGAATCTCTGATTTAGAGGCGCTGCAGGAGAACGGGGAGATTACATTTGGCTGTAATCTCGTGACGAAAGTATTTGCGGAGACGACGTGGCGGCCGGATTACTATTTTCTCATAGACCGTATCTGCGCGAAGTTCCAAAGTGAGGAGATCAATCAGGCCATCCAATCCATTCCTCTTTTTACGAACATTACTACTTATAATATTTTCCGTGAGAAGCCGAAAAACCCGGTGATCTTATATAACATTGCCAAACCGCGGTACAAGGTGAAACGCTCCCCGCTCGCGTACTATATCCCGTCCGGTTCCACCGTTATGTCACTGATGATCGAGATGGCGGTCTATATGGGCTTTACGGAGATTTACCTGGTCGGGTGCGACTGCACGTCGACGTTTAGCGGAAATACTCATTTTATCCAGGGGTATACCGATGACAAATTAAAGGCGCGTGACGCGAAGAAGATCGTTGACCGCATGCGCCGGCTCGGGATTGAAGGAGATGATTATGAAAAGTATTTCCTCGACGGATCCCTCCATGCGTATGCGCTGTTAAAAGAGCATGCAACGAAGAGGGGCGTCACGATCTACAACGCGACGCGCGGCGGAGCGCTGGAAGTCTATGAGCGCGTGGACCTTGACCGTTTTGTTTCTCCGAAGTAACCAGACTCGGGCGGGGGAAAATCCTGTAAGAAATTGGGAGAACCATGAGAGAGGAAAAGCACAAAAGCTATTGAAAAATATTTCTTTTTCATGTATAATAATGAAAATTGTGATTAAATTTTTTTTGTAAGATGTTTAGGAGGAATGGCAGCATATGAATACAAAAGTTACGAGGTTTATAGTAGGTCGATTTGTATTGATGGTACTGATCTGTATTGTGATCTTTTTTGCCCTGATGGAGTATGTATCTATGAAAACAAGTACGGCGGTAAATGAGATCACGAACATTTATATCTCGGAAATCAACAAGCAGATCAAACAGAAATTCAGTGCGATCTCACAGCTCAGGGTCGACCAGGTTGCTGCCGTCATCCAGAGGACAACACCGGAAACAGGTGTAACATTGGAAAAGGAGCGCGAGGATATCAAGCTCAGTGCAGAGGTGAGGGGCTTTACGTGGTTAGGACTCTACACCGGGGATCAGAAGCTGGAGAGTATATACGGCGATGAGGTCGATATTCCGCTTGATTCGCTGCAAGCGAGTTTAGATGATAACGGAGAAGTCATTACATACGGTTATACCAGTACAGGGGAAAAACTTTTTGTTTTCGGCAAGGAAGCGGAGTATGTGCTGGAGGACGGAACGAAAAGCGAGGCCATGCTAGCGGCTGTCCCGATGAAGTATTTGGAAGATGTGCTGTTCCAAAATGAGGAGAAGCGGGAAGTGTACTCCCATTTGATCGACGGCAAGGGTGATTTTATCATTCGAACCGGAGATGCGTACCGGGACAGCTATTTTGAACGGCTGGATGCGATCGTAGAGGATCTGGACGGTAAGTCGAAAACGGATTATATTGAAGAACTCCGCGAGGCGATGAATGCCAAGCGGGATTATACGACGACGATTTACGCAGAGGGAGAGCTGCGTCATTTCTGCTGTTCCGTACTGGCGGATAATTCGGACTGGTACGCGGTCACGATCATACCGGACTGGATGTTCGGCGACATACTAAAGTCGCTGGATTCCGCTAGAAATACGATGATGGTCGTTGCGATCGCAGTACTGCTCATCGTGTTCATGATCGTTTTTTATCAGTACTTCAAGTTCTCGCAGGATCAGATGGAGATGCTGAACCGCTCGAAAGTGGAAGCCCAGCGGGCGAATATGGCAAAGAGCGAGTTTTTGTCCAGTATGAGCCACGACATCCGAACGCCGATGAACGCGATCGTCGGTATGACGGAAATTGCGCTGCGCAATATCAGTGATGACATGAGGGTGGAAGACTGCCTGAGAAAGATACGTCTCTCCAGTAAGCAGCTACTCGGCCTCATTAACGATGTGCTCGATATGTCTAAGATCGAAAGCGGAAAACTGACGCTAAGTGTAGCGCCGATGTCGCTGCGTGAGGCGATGGATGATATTGTCAATATCATAAAGCCGCAGGTAAAGACGAGAAATCAGTTTTTCGATATTTATATCCGTGATGTGATCGCGGAAGACGTGTACTGTGATAATGTGCGGTTGAACCAGGTGCTTCTGAACCTGCTCTCGAACGCGTTGAAATTTACCGAGGAAAACGGTAAGATCGATGTCTATATCTGGCAGGAGCCGTCCGAAGTAGGGGACGATTTTGTGAGAACCCACTTCAAAGTGGCGGATACCGGAATCGGTATGTCAGAGGAATTCCAAAAGAAGATTTTTGATTCGTTTGAACGGGAGGATAGTGAACAGGTAAACCAGATCATGGGAACCGGACTCGGCATGGCTATCACGAAAAGTATTATTGATATCATGGGAGGTACGATCGAGGTTACGAGCGAACTCGGCAAGGGTAGTGAATTCCATATCACCGTTGACCTGCAGAAATCAGAGGTGAAGGAAAAAGATATGTGCCTTCCCGACTGGAATATCCTCGTCGTAGATGACGATGAGAGGCTGTGCCAAAGCGCGGTATCGAATCTGGAGGAAATGGGTGCCCATGCGGAGTGGACGACGGACGGAAGAAAAGCAATCGAGATGGTCAAAGAGCGCCATGAGAATAATGAGGACTACCGCATCGTTCTGATCGACTGGAAAATGCCGAATATGGACGGTGTGGAGACGATCTGTGAGATCCATCGTACGGTGGGGAAAGAAGTCCCTGTATTCCTGATCTCTGCCTATGATTGGAACGACGCGGAAGAAGTACTGAACCTGGCCGATGACATCGAAGGTTTTATCGCCAAGCCGTTGTTCAAATCTACGTTGTACATGAATTTAAGCCGTTATGTGAACGGCCAGTCCGGTGACAGTACTGAGAATACATCGCAGGATAGTTTAGAAGAGCCAGATTTCAAAGGCAAGCATGTTCTTTTATCGGAGGACATTGATCTAAACTGGGAGATCGCGAATGAAATCCTTTCTGAGTTCGGGTTGGTTCTCGACCGCGCGGTCAATGGAAAAGAGTGCGTGGAAATGTTTGAAAAGACGGAGATCGGATACTACGATGCCATCCTCATGGATATACGTATGCCGGTTATGAACGGGTATGACGCGACGAAAGCGATCCGTGCGCTGGATCGGGAAGATCACAACCTTCCAATCATCGCGATGACGGCAGATGCTTTTTCGGACGACGCGCAGCGCTGTCTTGAGTGTGGTATGAACGCCCATATATCAAAGCCGATCGATATTAAAGAATGTAAGCGTATCTTATCCGATTATCTTAATAAATAACGGATAGAGCAGCGCAAGTTTGAGGAGCGGAGGGGCAGATGCCCGGAGCGAACATAAGACGAAATAGAACCGGTGCAGGCTTGGAATGAGATTCCAATCTGCACCGGTTATTTTGTTACACTCTCTTAAAAGCTTTCGTTTGTTATCCGTGACAGTTATAAATTCACGAAGCGGTCGGCTTCATCGGTCAGGCTTCCTGCTACCTGTTTATTGTCCAGCATAGCATCGGCGATTTCATCAATATCTTTGACCAGATCGGAGGTGTTCATGGCGGCATTGGAAACGCCTTTTGTACTCTCATTTACCGAAACCGATATGCCGTTGACGGAGTTTGTAATGCTGCTGATCAGTTGGTTCAGCTTGACAGACATCTCGTTAAACCGGCTCACGATCTCATTGACGTGTACGGCATCTTTGTTGTACTGCTTGCCCGCGGTTACGAAGTTTTCGTAGTCGGGAAGGATGTTTGTGTTGATGTATTTGACGATCGAGTTCGCGCTTTCGATCAGTTCGTTTACCGCTTTTACAACCATGTTATTGATGGTCTGGATGTTATTGGCGGCCACGCGGCTTGAATTAGCGAGCTGGCTGATCTCATCTGCCACGACGGCAAATCCGCGGCCCGCTTCCCCGGCTCTCGCAGCTTCAATGGAGGCGTTGAGTGAGAGCAGGTTTGTCTGGTTCGAGATGCTTAAAATCTCGTCGGTCAGATCGTTGACGCGGTCCACGCTCTTACTGTCTTCGATCGCCTGCTGCAGTTTATCTATGATCCCGTTTACTATGTTACTCGTATCCTGTTTGTTTTCGACTGCTTTTTGTTCAAGGTTTTCCGCGCGCTCCTGCATGCCGACGGCGTAATCGTACATGCCCTGCGAGGTGTCGGAAAGTTCTACGACATTTTCGTCCACAACTTCGATGCTTTCTTTGATCGCGGTAATGGTCGATGAGATTTCGTTCATGGATGAGGAGAGCTCCTCCATGACAGAGGAAATATCGCCGGAATTATCGTTTGCGGTGGCTACCTTGTCCGATACGAGGCTGACGACGGAACCGAGTTTGCTGGAGCTTGTATTGATCTGTCCCATAATACTCTGCAGCGTTTCGATAAAGATATTGATACCGGATGCCAGTGTACCGATCTCATCGGTGCAGAAGCACTGTACGCGCCTCGTCAGATCACCCTGTCCGTCTTCGATCGTGGTAATGATACCGCGGAGCTGTTTGTTTATGTTGATCAGACGTTTGCATACCCATGTCCAGCACACCCACACGACAAATAGTAATACGAGGGCGGCGACAACGATCGCGATGATGATCGTGCGGACGATATCGTCGTACAACGTTTTCTGGTGGGAGACGGCGCTGTCCATGCTCGCCTTATTCATCTCGCGCATTTCATTCAGCTGTGCCGTAAGCGCGGTTCCGGCTTCTTTTAAGTCGGTATTTGCCAGATTTGTCGCGGTCGCTGTGTCACCGGACACACTGGCTCTGAGGATTTTGTCATAAATGACGAGATAGTCCGCGTAATCAGTTATGAACTGCTGGAAACTTTTTTCTTCATTGGCTGAATTCAGCGTTTTCCCATACTCATCACATAAGCTGTCGATGGTCTTTTTCAGTTCAGTGGCTTCATCTTCCAGAGTTTTCTGTAATTCTTTGTCCCCCTGTGCGACGATGTGCGCAAAGGCGACGCGGCGCAATGTCTGGTATGAACTGGTGACATCCCCCAGATGTTCGATCTTGACTGCGTATGTACCGGATATTTCGTCGCTCGCAGTCTTGATCTGGCTTGCGCTGCGGATGCTGATCAGGCCCAAAACAAACATCAAACATCCCAATACCGCAACGGGGATCAGGATTTTGAGCCGGATACTCAGGTTCTTTAAAAACATTCTCATAGTTTCCCTTCCTCCTTCATCTTTTACTTGTTTTTTCGAAATGTTTTATAACAAAATTATACATGAAAAGCGTAAATCCTGCAACTACTTTGCAGAGATTTTAATTGCGTTTTTGTTCTTCATTGTATATAATTACAGTTATAGTGTGGTGAACAGGAACGGACGGGAGGAAATGGTTTGGATCTTTATCAGACGAAATTATCGGCAAAGCTGAAAGAGGCGCTCAAAGCGGTGGTCCCCATCATCGGGATCGTGCTGCTGTTAAGTTTTTCCATCGCCCCGATCCCGCCCAGTATTCTGCTGCTTTTTCTTTTTGGCGCGGTGCTTCTGGTGGCAGGGATGATGTTTTTTACGCTGGGCGCGGAGCTTTCGATGACCCCGATGGGGGAAAAAATAGGTACGAGGATGGCAAATTCGAGGCATATCGGCGTCGTTTTGCTGTTGTGCTTTATCCTTGGGTTTGTCATTACGGTTTCAGAGCCGGATCTTCAGGTGCTGGCGGAACAGGTGCCGTCGATCCCGAACCGCATTTTGATCATGTCGGTCGCCGGCGGCGTCGGCTTGTTCCTCGTCGTCGTCATGCTGCGGATGCTCCTGTCGAAATCGTTATCTGCCCTTTTGATCGTATTTTATAGTATCGTGTTTGTGTTCGCCTTTTTCATTCCCAAAGATTTTCTCACCGTGGCCTTTGATTCGGGCGGGGTGACGACCGGCCCGATGACCGTGCCGTTCATCATGGCGTTAGGCGTCGGCTTCGCGGCGGTGCGAAGCGACCGGCACGCGGAGGATGACAGTTTTGGACTCGTCGCCCTCTGCTCGGTCGGGCCGATCTTTGCCGTACTTTTGCTGGGCCTTCTCTATCACCCGGAGGACACGGGCTACGTGCCAGCGGCGGTCCCGGATGTGCGGGATTCCGTGGAATTGTGGAAATGTTTCGCCCGCGGGTTTCCCGCTTATATAAAGGAAATCGCTGTTTCCCTCCTTCCGATCACGGCGTTTTTTGCGCTGTTTCAGATCATTTCCCTCAAATTGTCGAAGCGGACGCTGTTAAAGATCGCGATCGGCATCGCCTATACATATATCGGACTCGTTTTATTTTTAACGGGGGTGAATGTCGGTTTTATGCCGGCGGGAAATTATCTGGGAGAGATGATCGCGGGACTTCCGTACCGGGTGATCCTCGTGCCGATCGGCATGGTGATCGGTTTCTTTCTCGTAAAAGCGGAACCGGCGGTCTACGTCCTGATGGAGCAGGTGGAGGAGATCACGTCCGGCGCGATCCCCGGCCGGGCGATGGGTACGAGCCTTTCACTCGGCGTCGCGGTCTCGGTCGGGCTGGCGATGGTGCGTGTGCTGACGGGCATTTCGATCCTCTGGTTCATCCTTCCGGGTTATGTGATCGCGCTCTGCCTTTCCTTTTTTGTGCCAAAGATCTTTACGGCGATCGCGTTTGACTCCGGCGGCGTCGCTTCGGGCCCGATGACAGCTACATTCCTGCTTCCGTTCGCGATGGGAGCCTGTCAGCAGGTCGGGGGAAATATCGTACAGGACGCGTTTGGTATCGTCGCGATGGTGGCGATGACGCCTCTCATCGCGATTCAGGTATTAGGGGTCGTGTATCAGATCAAATCCGGGCGTTCTAAGGAGGCGCCGGAGTCTTACCTCGATATTTGGGATGAGGATGATATCATTGAATTGTAGGCTGGCCTGGCGGGCAGCATGACGGAGCCCGGCCGGGGAAAGGAGTTAGGATGAATGAGCTTTATATGCTGGGGATCATTACCAACCGCGGGATGCGCCATAAGTTTATCGAGTTTTTTAAGCGCAATGATATCCACATCACGCTGACCGTTCTCGGAAATGGCACGGCAAACAGCATGATCCTGGATTATCTGGGAATGGAGGCGGTGGAGAAAGCGATCTATTTTTCGTTTGTGACCTGGAATACGTGGAAACATCTGCGCAAAGAGCTGTATCAAACGATGCACATCGAAATTCCGGGCCGGGGGATCGCGTTTGTCATACCGCTCAGCAGTATCGGGGGGAAGAAGGCGCTGCATTACCTGACCGTAGGCCAGGAGGTTGAGATCGAGGAGGAGAGTACATTGAAACAGACGGATTTTGAACTTTTGGTCGCGGTAGCGAACGCGGGTTATATGGAGACGATCATGGATGCCGCCAGAAGCGCCCATGCGCCGGGGGGGACGGTCGTCCACGCGAAGGGAACCGGAATGGAGCACGCGAGGAAATTTTTAGGGATTTCTTTGGCGGAAGAAAAAGAGATGATTTTTATCGTGGTGCGTTCGGGACAGAAAAATGAGATCATGAGGGCGATCATGGAGCAGGCGGGGACGAAAAGTCCGGCCGGGGCGATCGTGTTTTCTCTCCCGGTGACGGGAACTGCCGGACTGCACGTATTGGAGGAAGAAGATGATTAGAAAATATAGATTTGGAAGACCGTTTGAGACGGGTGCTGTCGAGGGGCAGATCGGGGAGGCTAAGGGATTGCCGCCGTATGGGGAGATCCGGTGTGGAGATGAAGTGGCGGCGTGCGGGGAGAAGAGGCCGGCGGGATCGTTTTCGTACCACTATGTACTGCATGATGAGGATATCGTGTACGGGCTCGGCGAGGCAAACCGCGGGATCAATAAACGGGGATACCGTTACGTGAGCGACTGCACAGACCAGCCAAACCACACAGAGGATAAGCGTTCCCTGTATGGCGCGCACAATTTTATCGTCGTTTCCGGCGCGGAAACATTTGGCCTGTTTTTTGACTATCCGTCCAGAATGACGTTTGATATCGGCTATGAAAAAACCGAGCGGATGACTGTGAGTTGTGAGCGCGCCGATTTGTACTTATATGTAATAGAAGGGGATTCGGCGTATGACGTTGTGAAACAGTTTCGGAAGATCATCGGCAGGAGTTACATCCCACCGAAGTTTGCGTTTGGGTTCGGACAGAGCCGGTGGGGGTACAGAACAAAAGAGGATTTCCAAAATGTCGCGGACGGATACCGCGCGAACCGCATTCCGCTGGATCTGATCTATATGGACATTGATTATATGCAGGACTATAAGGATTTTACGGTGAATGAGGATGAGTTTCCCGATTTTCCGGCATTTGTCGCCGAGATGAGGGGGCGTGGCATCCGTCTGATCCCGATCATTGACGCCGGGGTGAAAGTCGAAGAGGGGTATCCGGTCTATGACGAGGGAGTGCGGGGCGGGTATTTTTGCAAACGGGAAGACGGCAGTGATTTTACGGCGGCGGTTTGGCCCGGGGAGACACATTTTCCCGATGTATTGAATGAAGAGGCGGCGAATTGGTTTGGGGATCATTACCGCAGCCTGACAGACCAGGGGATCGAAGGGTTTTGGAATGATATGAATGAGCCGGCCATTTTTTATTCACAGGAGGGCGTCCGGCAACTGCAGGAAGTGATCTCATCCTGTCAGAAGATGGAACGCGGCATGGCGGATGTGCACAAGATCCAGCAGACGGCCGGCGGCCTCGCAAATGCCGAGGCGGACTACAGACGTTTTTACCACTCGGTCAATGGGGAGATGATCCGGCACGATCTGGTGCATAACCTGTACGGGTATCATATGACGAAAGCGGCGGCACAGGCGTTTGGGCGCATTGCCCCGAACCGGAGGTTTTTGTTGTTTTCCCGCGCGTCGTATATCGGAATGCACCGGTATGGCGGCATTTGGACGGGGGACAACCACTCGTGGTGGTCACATCTGCTCCTGAACCTGAAAATGCTTCCCTCTCTCAACATGTGTGGATTTTTATATGCCGGTGCGGATTTAGGCGGGTTTGGGGCGGATACGACGAGGGAGCTATTGCTCCGCTGGCTGGCGTTAGGCGTATTTACGCCGCTTATGAGAGATCACTCCGCGATCGGGACGAGGGATCAGGAAGCTTACCAGTTTGGGGATACCGAGGCGTTTCGCGGTGTCATTGAGACGAGATACCGCCTTTTGCCCTATCTGTACAGCGAATATTTGAAAGCGGCGTATTCAGATGATATGTATTGCCGGCCGCTGGCGTTTGTATATCCCGGGGATGCGTTTGCGCGAGGTGTCGAGGATCAGCTCGTCATCGGCGATGAGATCATGATCGCGCCGGTTTATACAGAGAACGCGAGGGGGCGTTACGTATATCTGCCGGAAGAGATGCGGTTTGTGAAATTTAAGAAGGATGGCTGTTATTCAGTAGAAACGCTGGGGCCGGGGCATCATTATGTAGAGATTGATGTCGATGAAGTGCCGCTTTTTATCCGCGCCGGAAGGTGTATCCCGTTAGTGGACGCGGCGCCGTGCGTGGATGAGATCGACATGCGGACAATGAAAGTGATCGGGTACGAGGGCGCCAGGTATGAGCGGTATGATGATGACGGCATCCATACGGACAGCCAGGTGACGCGGACGATTGAGAGTTTGTAAGGGTTTGGGGCTGCATAATAAAAAAGACCAGTGCGGATCGTGGACTGGTCTTTTTCTATCTATAAACGGATCTGTGTGATTTTTTTCTTATTTCTTCGCGGCACCTACAAAGGCGAACAAAGAGCCTTTCGGATCGTTGATCGTTTTTCCGAACAGGAGCGGTTTGCACTGGGAACGCCAGGACGTGCTGTCACAGAGCCCCCACAGTGTGATGCCGGTGATTCCCTTTGGATTTACGGCGGTGTTGCGGGTTTTCTGTTTTGTTACGATCGTTTCCATCAGTTCCTTCACAAACTTTTTCTGGTCGGCACTGGTCTCTTTTTCGTCCCGGTATGCGTATGTGGCAGAGGAGCCTTCCGTGTCAAAATTGATCGTGAAATCGAGCTCGGTGATCTGGATTTCGTAACCGGAAGCAAGGAATTTTTCCAGCGCGTCGCCGTACTGTTTGACCGTCGGTACTTTCACGTCGACATGGCTCTGCATCCCGATGCCGCCGCAGATCTTTTCCGGCTCGTCCTTGTTGATAAATGCTACGAGATCGAGTACCTGCTGCACGGAAAAGTATGTGTTATAGTCATTATAGAAGAGAGTCACCTTGTCCTGGACCTCATAGCTTTTCAGGACGCCGTATGCGACCTGGAACGCTTTTTTTACATAGGAAGGCGAAGCGCCCATATTGCCGTATACGCTGTCCCACACGGTCTTTCCGAAAGAACCGCGGTGCAGGTATTCATTTACGACATCCCACGCGTAGACGATGCTTCCGGCGGAACCGGTCAGCGCTTTTTCTTTTTCCATGACGTGCGCCATTACATTGTGTACATAGAACTCCAGGCGCGCGTCCATCGTCTGGGTGGAAACGACAGAGGAAGAGCTGTCGTAGGATTTGAGGAAGAACCAGCTCGGCGTCTGGCTGTGCCACACGAGCGTGTGGGCGCGCATGCGCAGTCCGTTTTTCGCGGCGACTTCCATCGCGCCGTCCACCTCGCGGAAGTTAAGCTGCGGAACGGTCGGCTCGCTGTAGTTTTCCGGTATATAGTATCCGGCTGCTTTTGCTTCGGCTACGGTCATCGTTTTTGACTTGAAGCCGAGGATGTTATCCGGTTTCATTTCATTTTCCAGCGTAAAGCTGTTAAAATGTTTTTTGATAAACGCCAGTGTGTTGTTTTTGCGCAGCTCTCTCGGAGCGGAACTTCCGTAATTGACGGCGGCGCCCATGTTCGGGATGATGTCTTTATAGGCGGCCAGGATGCTCGGCGCATTTACGATCTTCTTCTTTGCTACGGTAATTTTGCATTTGAGCTTATATGTTTTCTTGTTCAGTTTTACAGAACAGGATACCGTGGCGGTTCCCTTTTTGACACCTTTGATCTTGCAGGATGTCTTTGTTTTTTTGGTAAGTTTTACATACTTTTTATTACTGGTCTTCCATGTCACTTTCGCTTTTTTTCCCGCGCGGGACAATTTTATGGTTTTCGTTTTCCCCTCGGTAACCGTTACTTTTTTTGCGGAAAGCTTTGGTTTTTTTGCTTTGGCGCCGGCTGGTGTTCCCGGTGCGATAACTGAGACTACAGCGCCAAATAAAACAGCATGTGCGATGATACGCCTGGAAATGCCATTTGGCGTTTTTTTAATGGATGCAGTCATATGAATTCCTCCTACTCATGTTATTATTTGTGCAGACCGGTTTTTTAGTTCCGGTTTTTCTTCTATTATACAGGAGGATTATCCAATGTTCAAGCGTGTTTTCAGTTCTTCTATGCTGATGTCAAGTTCTCTCGCGATGCGTGACAGATCCTCGTATTCCAGTTTGGATCGCGTGACGCCGTATCCAGAGGATATTTTTTCCCGCACCGGGCCGAATGGGGTGTCGCGTGTTTCAACCGCGCGCGCTAAAACGTGCCGGCGCTGTTTGGTTTCCCGTATGCCGAGCGTCGTCGTATGCTGAAACAGCAGGGATAGCATCGCTTCTTTTTCCTGTCCGCGGCAGAGAACGGTAAAGAGGGTGCCGGGTCTTGATTTTTTCATGCCGGCGGGAACGGTGAACACATCGAGGGCGCCGCCGTCGAGCAGGCGTTCGGCCGCAAAACCGATCATTTCGGCAGTCATATCGTCCACCTGGCATTGCAGCTCCCAGATGGTTTCCGTCTGTCCGTCTGATGCTTCCCCGATCATGGCCCGTACGCAGTTTGCGGCGGGAAAGTCCCTGGTCCCCATGCCATATCCGATTTTTTCTACCTGCATGACAGGCATGTCCTCAAACTGTGTGGCAAAATGCCTTAGAAGTGCCGCGCCGGTCGGCGTGCACAATTCGCCCTGGATGCTGCCGCCGTAGATCGGCACGCCGCGCAGGATGTGGGCAGTCGCGGGCGCTGGTACGGGCAGGATGCCGTGCGCGCACGCCACCTGGCCGCTGCCGACGTGGACCGGGGAGACGATGACCTCGTCCGGGGCAAGTTTTTCCATGAGCAGACAGACCGCGGTAACATCCGCGACGGCGTCCATCGTGCCGACTTCATGAAAATGGATCTCTGATACGGGAACGCCGTGGGCGCTGCTCTCTGCCCGGGCGATCAGATCATAGACGGAAATCGCATGATTCCTGACGTTTTGTGAGACTGGCAGGTTTTCTAACAGGTGCCCGATCTGGTGCAGGCTGCTGTGGGAGTGGTTTGGATGTTCATGTGCGTGTTCGTGTTCCAGTGAGTGCCTGTGTCCATGCCGCTGCGCAAGATCGGTCTCCTCCCTGCCATGTATCTTCACGGAAACGTGTGTACCAAGTATCCCGCACTTCGTGGAAGGGTGTTTGCTAAATCGCACGCCGGGAATGCCTAAGGCGTTAAGTTCCGTGACGGCTGCATCGGGGTCAGGCAGCAGTTCCAGCAGGGCCGCTGTGAGCATGTCGCCCGCGGCGCCCATGCCGCAGTCAATGTATAATGATTTCATCGTATCATCCTTTCTGCGTTTTTTTTTGCTTCCATATGGTTGATCATGCTGGCGAGATAACCGGCGCCGAACCCGTTATCAATATTAACGACCGAGACGCCGCTTGCACAGCTGTTCAGCATGGATAGAAGCGCCGAGAGTCCGCCAAAGGATGACCCGTACCCGACACTGGTCGGAACAGCGATGACCGGGCAGTCGGCGAGACCGCCGATCACGCTGGCTAGCGCCCCCTCCATGCCGGCTACGGCGATGATGACGCTCGCACTCATCAGGATTTCTTTCTGGGCGAGCAGACGGTGGAGACCGGCGACTCCGACGTCATAAACCCGTGAAACCTCATTTCCCAGTACCTCGGCCGTCAGGGCGGCTTCTTCGGCGACGGGTATATCGCTCGTTCCCCCGGTGGCGACCACGATCGTTCCGATGCCGTCCGCCTGTTCCGGTTCCCCGACAATGCCGATGCCGGCCTCTTCATGAAAATGCAGGGGGTGGTGTTGCCGGATCTCATGGGCGGCGTCTTTGGAAAGGCGGGTAATGAGTACCACATCCTGACCGTTTTTTCTCATGGTATCCAATATGCCGATGATCTGGGCGGTTGTTTTCCCGGCTCCATATATGACCTCGGCCGCCCCCTGCCGCACGTTTCGGTGAAGGTCGACTTTCGCGTAGCCGATGTCTTCAAACGGCTTTGTTTTGATTGCCAGCAAAGCTTCTTCTACCGACAGCGTTCCGTTATGGACGGCGGTGAGGATGTCTTTGATCCCTGTTTTCATGTGCGAACCTCCAAATCAAGAAAAACATTGGTATACAATGGCTTCAGTTCCGTGACAATGCGCGTCCGGTTTTCCATGACGGCATCAAGCTGTGCCGCGGGAACCTGTATGTTAGCTGCGTTTTCGAACAGACGGACACGAAAGTCAGTCAGACCGAGGGAAGACAGAACTTGTTCGGCGTACTCCGTGCGTTCTAGTTTTTCTGCTGTAATGGGCGAGCCGGACGGGATTCTTGTGGCAAGGCAGGCGTAAGCCGGCTTGTCCCAGGTGAACAGGCCGGCTTCTTTTGATAACCGCCGTATGTCCGCCTTTGTCAAACCGCATTCCCGTAAAGGGGAGCGGATGGCGCATTCTTTGAGTGCCTGCATTCCCGGGCGGTCGTCTGCCTGATCTGAGGCATTTGTGCCGTCGAGTACGACGGAAAACCCGTCTTCGGCCGCCGCCTTTATGATCCGGGTAACGATGGCTTTTTTGCAGTAGTAGCATCGCTTTGCGGAATTTTCCGTGATTTCCGGCGTGCGGAGAAGATCGGTTTCCAGTACGGTCAGATCGGCGTGGAGACAGGCCGCCATGCGTTTGGCGTCTTCGAGTTCAAATCGCGGCTGAAAGGCGGATTTTACGAAATACGCTTTTATTTCCGTGCCATAGGTGACAGCGGCGTATAACAAAAAGGCGGAGTCCACCCCGCCGGAAAATGCGACGGCTGTTTTGGGGTGATTCTGAAAGAATGATGCCAGGTCCATAAAAATCCCTCTTTCGTTTTATGATATACT
>CAJTTQ010000025.1:8086-32322 GCA_910579145.1 uncultured Eubacterium sp. | reverse complement strand
TCTGCTCAATACCTCAAGTGCAAGAATATGTTTTCTAAAATCATGTTGAAAGCTCCTCATCTCCTTCTCTCGTGCCACCAACGCATCACAATATTTCTTTTGACACTCAATGCACTGCTTCCCCACCTGATTTTCCAATCTTAACCGATGTTGAGAAACTAGAACCATTATTAACACTGTTGTAACGAAAATTAGTAACACGAACATAATAATAAAAAGATAAAATACTTTTCCATTCACTTTTACCTCCTCCATTCCAAATCCCTCATCAGAGTTTTCTCCTTCAACCACAAAGAGGTGCTCCGCATCCTCTGCGAAACACCTCTTATACCAATTGTTCAATACGATCTCTCCACCGACTTTACGATCACTGCCCCGTCCGTCTCGAGTTCCACCGTTACATATCCATCTTTCACTTCATACACCTGTGCATTCAGGCTAAAACCAGAACTATCGCTGCTTATCATCGTCGCCATGAACTCGCCATCATTTACTTCCAGCCGCCAGGCCGGTATTTTAACCTCCCGGTGTCCACCGCCGGACTGAACTACTACAAAAAACTTATCCGTTTCATCAAATCGACCATATCCGATCAGTCCTGGTTCACTGATCAGATAAATGAGCGATCCCGTTCGGAGGGCCTCATAATCTTTATGGATCCGGATGGTTTCTTTATGAAAACGAATCAACTCCTTATCCTCTTTTCCCCACGGATACGTACGCCGATTGTCTGGATCCGTCCAGCCGCACACGCCGGCCTCGTCCCCGTAATAAACAGTAGGGGCGCCCAGCCAGGTCATCTGGATCATAACCGCTGCCCGCATCGCCGCCTTATTGATACCGACTCGCGCCAACTCCGGCCCAGCCGACGCCGTCCGGCCGACGCGCCCATTTGTCCTCGTGAGGAAACGGGAGTGATCATGATTGGATAGTTCGTTCATCGCCACCAGCAGGGAATGAATCGCAAACCTTGCTCCGTACTCCGTCATCCGGGCAAAAAACAGATCGCTGTTACCACGCAGATCTGGGCGTGCCACATCGCTGTGTTTCTCCATCCCCGTCACAAACCAGCTGACCGGCTCCATAAAAGCATCGTAATTCATAACCGTATCCCACTGCCCGCCAGAAATCCACGGTGTAGGATCGCCATAATGTTCTGCTAAAATAATCGCATCGGGGTTCGCCTCTTTCACATTTTCCCGGAACTCTTTCCAAAACTTATGGTTGAATTCCTGTGAAAATCCAAGATCAGCCGCCACATCCAACCGCCACCCGTCCACATTATAGGGTGGTGACACCCATTTTCTTGCGATACGCATAATGTACTGCACCAATTTCTCGGATTCCTCATAGTTTAATTTGGGAAGCGTGTCATGCCCCCACCATCCATTATAACAAGTATTAAATGGCCACTCCCCATCAGGATAAAATTTAAAAAACGTATGATACGGACTTTTTTCCTCGATAAACGCTCCTTTTTTATAGGTAGGATCCGTATCATAAATCTGTTCCCGGTCTAACCATTTGTTAAAAGATCCGCAGTGGTTAAAAACGCCGTCCAACACGACCCTCATGCCCCTCTCATGAACTTTCTCCATAAAATAAGCAAAAAATTCATTCGAAGCTTCTAGATTTCCCTTGTCAACGACCCTCTTGATGTATTTTGTTGCATGGGCATTATTCTGGTCGCCCTCTTCCAACACTTCCCCACCGTCATTTTTTATAACGGTAAAATGGGGATCGATATAATCGTAATCCTGTGTATCATATTTATGGTTGGAAGGCGATACGAAAATCGGATTTAAATATAAAACTTCAACGCCCAGATCCTGCAGATAATCCAATTTATCTAACACTCCCTGCAGATCGCCGCCGTAAAATTCACGGACGCCCATAGAAGCAGGATATTTCCTCCAATCCTTTACCGCCTTCACATGTTCACCAATATACGAATACTCATCGTCCACCACATTATTGGCAGGATTCCCATTGCAGAAACGATCGACATAAATCTGATAAAAAACCGCACCCTTCGCCCAGTCCGGCGATTTATATCCCGGAAAAAGCCGATACGCATACTGCGGCTGCGGCTCATCCACATCACCCCGTTTATTAAAATATACTTTTTCCTCTCCCTTTTCGACTAAAAAACAATATCCAAAACTTTCCGTTCCTAAATGAACGACTGTACTATAATAATCAAAAGCCCCTTTGGAAAATTCCTTTTTCATTCTTATCTTTTTTTGATCCGTGATCAGATAAACCCCGTCCGCGTCATCTTTACCTGCACGGCAGCGAATCGTCACATCTTCATTTACATCCGGCTCTATTGGCGTGACATACATCTCTGTACCAGAACTGAAAATCGCAGGTCTGTTCAACTTTCCCATGTCTTTTTCCATACTTTGTTCTCTCCAATTCTAATTTTTTCGCCTGTTTTTATTCCTTTTCGTGTACTTACCTATTTTAGCAAAGAATTTGTCTTCAACTTCGTCCGCCATCGCCACTCTTCGTCCGCTTCGCGGACTCATCGTGTGTGGCTGTCGCCACATATTGCTACGAAAATGCGTATCGCTTCGTGCAAGCACGAGCGGTACGCGTTTTCGCAGCAATGCGGTGGCTCGTAGCTTAAACATGTCAAAAGGACAGCTTCACGTGTGCTGTCCTTTTGGGAGAAGGTATTTTTGTTACTTATGGGGTGTAGCAAAAACTATATAATGTATTGGGGTTTACGATGATTAGTATAGCACCTTTTTTAAAAACAGTGTGCACAAACATCCAAAAATTCAAAAAAATTATTTGTAAGTATTGCCCAATACCCCTCTCCCCATGCAAGAAGTTGCACAATCAGTTTTCTATTTTCACATCATTCGTCGTCATTTTGCTCAAACAGCTTTTCGAACTCTTCCCGCGTGATCCTCTCCTTCTCGATCAAGAGCTCCGCAAGCTGGTCAAGGATCCTGCCGTTTGCTTTCAAAATGCTGGTTGCTTTCTCATGGCACCGGTCAATGATATACTTCACTTCTTCATCAATAACCTGCGATGTAGATTCACTGAAATTTTTCGTGTGTGCAATATCTCTTCCGATAAACACCTCATCATCCGAAGTATCATAATTGATCATCCCAAGTTTATCAGAAAATCCGTATTTCGTAACCATATCCCTAGCCGCTTCGGTCGCCTGACGGATATCCTGCACAGCTCCCGTCGTCACGTCGTTAAAGGCGATGCTCTCGGCGATCCGGCCGCCTAGGCACACGGTAATATCCTGCAGCATCTTTCCTCTCGTCAGGTGCATCTCATCCTTCTCCGGCAGCGGCATCGTGTATCCGGCAGCTCCCTGACCGGTCGGAATGATCGAGACCGTATACACCGGCCCTACATCCGGCAGAAGGTGGAATAGGATCGCGTGACCGGCCTCATGATAAGCGGTAATCTTCTTATCCTTATCCGAAATGACCTTGCTCTTCTTCTCCGCGCCAATGCCTACCTTAATAAACGACTTCTTTACATCCTCTTCTACAATATAAGCACGATTTTCCCTGGCTGCGGCAATCGCCGCCTCGTTCAGGAGGTTTTCCAGATCCGCTCCGGCAAATCCTGCCGTCGTTCTCGCGATGTCCTCTAAATTCACATCGTCCGAGAGCGGTTTATCCTTCGCATGCACTTTCAGAATATCTTCCCGTCCCCTCACATCCGGTTTTCCCACCGTAATGCGCCGGTCAAAACGGCCCGGCCGGAGGATGGCCGGATCCAGTATATCCATGCGGTTCGTGGCCGCCATGACGATGATCCCTTCGTTGACGCCAAACCCATCCATCTCGACGAGCATCTGGTTCAATGTCTGCTCCCTCTCGTCGTGGCCGCCTCCGAGACCGCTTCCACGCCGTCTCGCCACCGCATCGATCTCATCTATGAAAACGATACAAGGCGCGTTTTTCTTCGCCTCGGCAAACAGATCCCTGACACGGGAAGCACCGACTCCTACAAACATCTCGACAAAATCGGAACCGGATATACTGAAAAACGGAACACCCGCTTCACCGGCGACAGCTTTTGCCAGCAGCGTTTTACCAGTACCAGGAGGGCCGACCATGATGACACCTTTCGGTATCCTGGCCCCGAGCTTTGTATATTTCGCCGGATGAGAGAGGAAGTCCACGATCTCTTCCAACTGTTCTTTTTCTTCTACAAGACCTGCCACATCCGCAAATGTCTTGATCTTGTCGTCCGGCATCGTTAGCTTTGCGCGGCTCTTGCCGAAATTCATCATCTTTCCGCCGCCACCGCCGCCATTCGCGTTTGTTGACACCATATTGAACAAAAAGAATATGAGCACAAACCCGATCACATAGGGCAGGAGTTCCAGATACCAAGGTGTTCTGGCTACATCACTGACCTTCACCTGGGAAAAATTTTTCTCCTCCATGTATGCCAGGATCGTATTTACATCCGACACGTACAGGCTTTTCGTTTCTTTTGAGTATTTCGCGCGGATCTCTCCAGTCGGGATCTCCGGATTTTGTATAACATCTACACTTTTTATCATGCCGGCTGACAAGTCCTCTTTGAACTGGGTGATCGTATAACTCTTCTGTGTGGCATTCATCAAAAAATCACTGGAAACATACACCACAAGAATCACAAGCAGCATCGCCAAAAAGAATCCATAGCCTTTTAAACTTTTCATCATTGTTCCTCCTTAAATACCAGTTCCCCTATATACGGTAAATTTCTATATTTCTGCGCGTAATCCAGTCCAAAGCCGACCACAAATGTATCCGGCACTTCAAACCCGACATAGTCCACCTGAATATCTGAGATACGGCGTGACGGTTTATCTAACAACGTGCACAGTTTCAGGCTTGCCGGCCCCCTCTTCGCCATCATGCGGAGAAGATAACACAGTGTCCGTCCCGTATCTATGATATCTTCAACTACGATGACGTGTTTTCCCTTTACATCCAGATCAATGTCCTTATCAATGGCCACCGCGCCGGAACTCGTCATCCCGTCCCCATAGCTGGACACGCTCATAAATGCCAGTTTGACAGGAACCGTAATGTACTTGGAAAGCTCACACGTAAAATAAACGCTTCCCTTCAAAATACAGATCAGATAAATCTCTCTTCCCTCGTATTCCCTGTTGATCTGTTCCGCAACCTCCTTCACCCGTGAGATCAGCGGCTCCTCTTCGATCAATACTCTTATTTCCTCGCTCATGTTTGCTCCCTTCTAAAACAAAGAGGTATTTCATCAGTTCAATGTCATCATAACGACAAGAACATGTTTTGTCTCTTCCGTTACTTTATATGCAGCACTAATTCGTCCCGGTACTGCCCACAGAACATGATTTCCATCTGCGAGCACGATTTCTTTCTCTCTCTCGCTCGCCGGTATCTTTTCATCAATATAGTATCTGGAAAGCCGTTTTCGTTTTCCGCTGGCGTCCATGATAAAAAAATCGCCCTCCATCGGATTTCTCACGCATACGCCATTCTTAATTTTATCATAATCAAACCATTTCGTATAGTCCTTTTGTGGAATTTCTTTCAAGAGATTTTCCCTCTGAATGATGTCCCGTGGGATGACATCCATGCAAATGCGCATCCTCTCTCTGCGTACCTCTACCAGCCCTTCGAACGGCATCTCGCACTGTTCCCTGAAAATGTGCTCCCTTCTTTCGATATACATTTTATACCGGACGCATCCATAACGCTTTTCCGCGCAGACGGATCCTGGCAGTACCACACGTTTACCCGCCGCTTTTTCACTCAGGGAAATGAGCATGTCATAATGTGTCTCGGTAATATCTTTCACCGAATCACTGAAATTTTTCAGGATCAGGCGGATCACCTCGACCTTTAACACCGGATCGAGCTGGTCAAACTCCCCGCAGTCATAATAGTACTCTCCCCTGTCCACATGCACGATCTT
Source organism: uncultured Eubacterium sp. (assembly GCA_910579145.1). Classification (GTDB taxonomy): domain Bacteria; phylum Bacillota; class Clostridia; order Lachnospirales; family Lachnospiraceae; genus Eubacterium_F. Next base: position 26,385 of record CAJTTQ010000025.1, on the reverse strand, counting down.
CATATATTCCCTTTTTGCCTGTTTATCGATATACATGTACTGCCGGGCAATTTTGTGCGCGGCTTTTGCCACATGCACCGCCGCCCTCTTATTTATTTCCTTTTCCACATAAGGAAATACCCGCAGCCGGATTTTATTTCGGGAATACTTTTCGTCAAAATTCGTGTCATCCACACAGTATGCCAGCTGATTTTGTTCCACATATTCATCGATTTCAATGCGCTCCGCAAACAGGATCGGGCGGATCATGTACTCCCGCTTCGGGAAGATGCCCGAAAGTCCCCGCGGGCCGCTTCCCCGGAACAATTGAAACAGCACGGTTTCGGCTACGTCATCCTGATGATGGGCAACTGCTATTTTATTATATTCCTTTTCGATACACACATGCTTCATAATCTGATAACGAACATAACGACCGGCTTCTTCTTCCGTCATTTTCCGTTCCGCGGCCACTTCCCGGACATCTACTTGTTCACTGTAAAAAGGAAGCCCTCTCTCCTTCGCCAAAGCTTCCACAAACGCCTCATCCCGGTCCGCCGCCTCACCGCGCAGACCGTGGTTGACATGCACGACCAGAAGTGAAAGGTCCCACTCTTCCCTGCACCGGTCCAACACATCCAAAAGGCAGACCGAATCCTTTCCACCCGAAACTCCGATTACGATCCGATCTCCCCTTGAGAAAAGTTTATTCTGTTCATTAAACTTTAGTACCTTATCCAGAAACATGTTTTTCATCCTTCCTGATCTCCGTCATTTGTCCCAGACCCCTGCCACGAGCACGCTCATGTCATCCGAAGCCTCCTTCGCGTTCCGGGACAGCGCCTGCATGAGTACCCCGTTGGCAATATCCGAGGGGTTGTTTGTATTCATATTCTCCAAAATATTCTCTACATAAAATTCCTTGTTTTCGCCCGGAAACGCGTCCACGATGCCATCCGATACCATTACGACAATGTCCCCATCCGAGAGGCTCGTCCGCGTCGATTCCGGTTCTGCTTCCATATCGATCCCTACCGGGAGCGTTTTGGAAAAAATAGTTTCTACTCCGCTGCCCCTCTTGATAAAAGTGGCCGCCGCGCCATTTTTTACTATTTCACAGTTTCCACTATAAAGGTCTATCGCCGTCATGTCAAGAGTTGTGAACTTTTTTCCTTCATAAGACATGACAAACAAGGTGTTGATGAGCCGTATCGCGGATTCTTTTTGGAATCCCGCCTCGATCAGGCTCTCGAGCACCTCGACAAGATTTTCACTATCCCTGCATGCCCCGGCGCCGCTTCCCATGCCGTCAGATAACACCATCACAAGTTCCCCCGTAGACAGTTCCATAAAGGAAAAATTGTCGCCCGACACCGTTTCCCCGCTCTTCGCCACGCGCGCCAGACCGGTCAGCGCCTTAAAATTCGTATCCTGCACAAACGCCACCGCTTCATATTCTTTCGGGATCACATTCCGCACATAGCGGCCCGCCGTCATACGCATATCCAATACGTGTTCCAGCGCGATCGCCACGTCTTTTTTCGTGATACAGGCATTCCCCCTCGCCTTCGCCACAAAACAGATTTCCAGATTGCCTCTCCGGTCAGTCTTAAAGGAGAGATTCTTCACATGGATACCGAGGGAACGGAGCGCGAACAACACTTTCTTTTTTGTTTCCACCGGCACTTCCGCCGTCTCATTGAGTTCCAGCGTAAAATCCTTGAGCGCCGCAGCGATCTCGAGCATTTGATTTGCCATCGCTTCCCGGCTCTCGACCATCTTATTGCGCCAGCTCAGATTCATCCTGGCGATCGCCATTCTCTCATTTATTTTTTCGATATATTCTTCCAGGCGCAGGCACCGGCTGCAAAATTTTTCATTGATCCCTTCCGTTTCCACGACCCCCTGCTCACTGGCGGCTGCCAGGATATTGCGGATGTTTTCATATGTCTCCTCATAATTTGCCTCCCAGCAGTAGTGGCAGTTGATACACTCGCGGCAGACCTTTCCCGAGAGTTCGTCAAAGATTTCCTCCATTTCATCCCCGGAAATGCGCCGCTCCCGCTCCGTAAAATCGCTGAATGATTTTGCCAGCCGCCGGAATGCCATTGTGAGTCCGTCTATTTTATAGTTTGCCAGCGTTTTCAGATCTTCTTTGGCAAACGGATTTTCCTGGTTTTTGGTCAGATCGCTCTCGATCGTACGGATGACCGAACCTGGGATCGAGAGAAAAATGATGGCCGCCGATACCATACCGCGCAGTTCGACGATGCCCAGCACCTCATTCCGTATGACGTAGGCCATGATGATCCCCATGACAAGAAACGCCATCGTACTGATGACCCTGCCGATCTCCCGGAAGATACCGATGCCGATCCCCAGCAGGCAGTACACCCCGACGAGTACCATCCCGCCTCCCGTCGCCGCCGCCAATATGCCGCCGGCGGCTCCGGCCATCGCGCCCGAGGCCGCCCCATAACGGTATCCCACGAACAAAACGAGCAGATAACTTAACGTCTCCACGATAGAAAACACGCCTTCAAATGCACGCGGCATCCCGTATACCGCTAACGCTGCCAGGGATACAACACTGATCAGCTCCTCATTGCCCAGGATCTTTTCCCAGTCTTCATATAGAAGGAAACGAAGCCCCCACTGGAATACATTCGCCAGCGCGATCATGCACAGGCTTTCCAGCAGGCTCATCCAGACAGCTTCTGTCATATTTGCGGACAGCACCCCCGCTGTTATCCCGAAAACAAAGTTGAGAACGCCGCACACACAGGCAACAGCCAGCACGCTCCCCTCCTTGCCGTCAATCTTTTTCATGATATACTGTACAAAACCGGTCAGTCCGATGAGGACGATGTACTGGATGAAATTCAGTCCTCTTGCCTTCATAAGCACACCTGCCAACACCGAACACAAGACGATCATCCGGCTTCCCGGATAAACGCCCGAAGCACATATATAAGCAATGGCAAATGGGTTCATGGAAAAAAGCCACACCCGCCCCAGCATAAACCCCACTACTGCCTGTAATATCCATCTCTTTTTTGATACCGCGTCCTGAATCATCTTAACCTCCATACCACCGGCCAGCCGTTCTGCCAGTGTACCTGTTCCAACCCAAACGAATTTTGTAACGATCCGCTGCATAAAGCAGCTCGTCCTAAGTATAGACAATCCGCGTATCAAAGTTTGTCAAAAAAAGAATCCTGCCAAAAAAACTTTTCGACACGATTCTTACTTTGCTTTAAAAATGATTTCATCGTCATAAACCAGCCCGAATTTCTGCCGCGCTATGTACTCCACATATTCATCGGTCTGCATATATGCCTGCTTTTCCTCAATCGACTCCTGTTCCTTTTTCAGATCGTTCTTTTTCGCCTCCAGTTCCTTTTGCTTTTCCTCCAGCGTCAGGCAGTTTGACTTTAACGCGATCCCATGAATTCCCAGGGTTCCACAGAAGAGCAGAACGACCGTCATCACCAGATACAACCCGGTACGGTTTCTCCTTCTTCTCCTCCTCACAATGCCCCCTTCCCGGCCATATGCTCTACAGCCGTATGTTCTATTATTGTAGTATGTGTGTGATATCTATTATACTGCGCCAATCGTAAAATTTCAAGAACTATTTTCATTTTCTTCCTTTTTTTTCTTCCTCTTTTTTTGCAGTTTTCTACACAAAAAGACAAATGGCCGTGTGAGCAGATAAACGATTTTCCTGACCGCTTTGACAAACAGGTCAGAAAGCAGCGTCCCCATCGTTTTCCTGTATAAGATCGCGCCTGCGCCAAACGCGAATACAAAAAAACTCCGGATCGTGCCATTGTTGCACAGAAAGATCATCTGAAACACACATACTCCGGACAGAACGAAAAAAATGACATCCATACAAAATCTTCCGATCACACCCGGCCGGAACAGCCCGCGGAATATATTTACCACCTCGTAGGCAAGCATAACAAAGACGCCACTCAAAAAGGAACCAAGCAAAAAGATCAGCTGACTTTTAATCTCTTCCATCTATTTAAACAGCTTTCCGAAAAATGACCCGGCATCTTTGACCGAATGGGAATCCGAATACTTCAGTTCGCAGATCTGTCCTTCCAGGTCCACTTCCCCTTTTTCGACCGTCAGCCTTTTTACATGCAGTCCCTCTCCGCGGAACGCGAGCGCCCCTCTCGTCGTTTCCAAAAGAATTTCATTGCTGTCAAAGGAAACGACCTCTTTCACGCCGGTCACGGACGCCCGTCCCCGGTCGTACATAGTCACGTCATGCCTTCCGTTTATGCCCTGATCCCTCATGTCTGAATGGTAATTCAATTTACTTCTTTGGGATTCCTGCAAAATACGCCACCTCAAAACAACCATTTATCATATTATATGCTGTCGGGGACATATTATGACTGGCGCTAAAAGCGTACGCTTTCAGCGTTCGCTAACAGCAGCCGTCACAGGGGACGGTACAGTTCTTTTGCCGCTTCTTTATTATATGTTTCCTCTACGCTCAGCACTTCCACCTTCGTATTTCTGTTTCCGAACTGGATTTCGATGACATCTCCGGGCTTTACGTTCAGGGACGCCTTTGCCACTTTATCGTTTACAAGGATCCTCCCCGCGTCACATGCCTCATTCGCCACCGGCCTGCGCTTGATCAGCCGTGATACCTTTAAATACTTATCTAACCGCATGATTTTTCATTACCTCCTTATCGTGTTCCATCCGCTTTTATGAGTCTGCGCGCTCCGCTCTCATTTTGATCTGATGATAGAAAGAAAACGCCGATCCCGAACACTCAGAATCGACGTTCTATACGCATATAAAATCCATACACCGCTGCAATTATGAATTTACAGTGTCCTTCAATGCCTTTCCAGCCTTGAATTTCGGTGCCTTAGAAGCAGGAATGCTCATCGGTTTCTTCGTGAGTGGATTGATTCCCTCTCTAGCAGCTCGCTGTGTAACTTCAAATGAGCCAAACCCTACAAGCTGAATCTTGCCGCCCTTTTTCAATTCATCGGTAACTACGTCAACAAATGCCTTCAGTGCTTTTTCCGCATCTTTTTTTGACAATTCAGCCTGATCTGCCATTGCTGCCACTAATTCTGACTTATTCATGGATTATATCCTCCTCGTGTCTTTACTATAATATTTTCGTAAACCTACAACACCTGTAAACCTACTAACTATACTTATACCCTTTTTCCAGCCATTTGTCAAGGTTTTTTCCTGGATTTAGCAGGTAAACCTCAATATTCGTTCATTGTTTACACAATGTTCATTTTTTTCTGCGCTTCCCGCACTCAGCTTTCCATCTGCCTTCCCAGGAAATTTGCGCCGCATAGCGCCATTTTTTCCTCAAACTCGCCAAATTTTTTCTTTGCGTCATGAGATAGTAAAATGACTGCGCCAATCGCATCCCCTTCCGAAACAATAGAGCCAATGGCCTGATTTGGTTCCTGCTCCTCATCCTCCACGACCCTGCAGTGGGTATCCCGTTCATCCGAAGATAAGATATTTGCCCGGTTGTCGATACACTTTTTCAGTTCCGTGTGAATATCCTTCCCCGTATAATTCTTTTTCTCCGGCCCTGCCGCCGCCACGATCTGATCCCGGTCCGCCACACAGACGGTACATTTCGCGACGTTTGCCACCGATTCCACATATTCTTTCGCCAGCACACCGAGTTCCCCGATCGGAGAGTACTTTTTCAGGATCACACCGCCTTCATGGTTGGTAAAGATTTCAAGCGGGTCGCCCTCCCGGATGCGCAGTGTCCTTCGTATTTCTTTTGGTATCACGATTCTCCCAAGTTCGTCGATCCGACGTACAATTCCAGTTGCTTTCATATTAATATTCCTCCATTTAATGTATTGTATTGAATCATTGCTTTTACCTGAATATGACTCTAGTATTTGTTAAATGGAGGAATTTATACCTTTTTTATGACTAGGATTTACTTTCACATACTCTCCGCACTTTCTTCCCGAGAGGTATCAGCATACCTCCGACAGAATTACCTAATGTTATGAAGAAAATACACAAAAACGCCCTCGCGGACCACATCCCGGCAATCGAAAAATAAAACATATCGGCGATGCAGTGCTCAAAACCGCACAAAATAAAGGCAGCCACCCCCGCAAACAGGATCAGCGGATTTTTTACTGTTTTATACCCTTCCACGGCCGCATACATTAAAAATCCGCAAAAGATGCCGAGCAAAAACAAACTTAAATAATCGTCATTTAACTTATTGCTGCACATGTTCGCAGCCTCACCTGAGAGGTGCGCCATCCGCGTGTTCCGCACGGCCGCTGCCGCCAAATAAGTTCCCGAAAGATTACCTGCCCACGTCACGAGAAGTTCCAGCCAGTAAGAAGGCGGTTTTCCTGCCGCATAGCCAACCTTTCCCGTATACAGCCCGAGTTCATGCGTACAGATTATGTACAGGCCGACCGAAAACATGAACGCCCCAACGATCTTGTTCGTAAGGGATAGGAACACGCATCCGCCAATACCGATCGCGATCCCTGCCAACACCGCCATTAAAAAAATGTAGATTTGCTTTTGTAACTGTTTCATTTCCTGTCACTCACCCTCCGATAACGTCATTTCTTTTTCCTCAATTCGAGGGAATTCGCCACTTTTTCTATCGTTCCAAACATGTGGTCATACTGCTGCTTTGCCCCCTCACTGGCCCCTACTGTCTGCAATTTAACCGGAAAAACTGCCACATACGATACTTCCTCGGTTTTCCCGACCACCACATAGGACGACAACTGCTTATAAGATTCGTCCGTATATGTTCCGATAGAAAACAACAGGCCCATGCCCGTTTCCTCATGGCATTTATTCGCGTAAAAGTCCAAATACGCCGCTTTTCCGTTTCCATCTCCTCCTAATTCTTTCGTTTGAAACTGATCCGTCCAGCTCAACGGAATCTCCAGGGTAAACTTATCCGTTTTAAATGTTTTTGTCTTCTCCGGCGTCGGTTTAGGCGTTGGTTCCTGCGTCGGGCCGGCCGTCGCCGCAGGCACTCCAGTCTGTCCCGCAACAGCTCCCGTATTCTCATTCTTGCTGCCGCACCCCGTCGCCGCGCATGTAATAGCAGCTAATAACAAAAGAACTGGTGTCATCCTATAGCATTTTCTCATTTGATCCATTCTCCTTCTTTCCTGTCATATTGATCTGCCGCCATCCCATCCGACCGGCACAGTCCTACTCGGATTTCGCCTTACCATTCGATGGCTTCCGTTATCCATTATAACCGTTTTTTCTGATTTCGCAATACCCAATCTCATCATTTCCCGCCCGCATCCATCCGTTTTTCCGTCTTCTACAGATATCTGCCCCACATAAGCAAGTTATCCCTGCAGATATTCACACGCCCCGAGCGCTGCCACCGCGCCGTCTGCCGCCGCCGTCACCAGTTGCCTGACCGTTTTCGTCCGGCAGTCACCCGCCGCGAATATTCCAGCCGCGTCTGTCCGGCAGGACTCGTCTGCCCGGATGTAGCCTCTCTCATCCAGTGAAACGACACCGCCGAACCTCTCGTTCTTCGGTTCCTGCCCGATCGCCACAAAAACGCCGTTTACCACGCATTCATCTATGATATTTGTCTTTACATTTTTTATGCGGATCGATTCCAGTGTGGTATCCCCTTTTAACGATACCACCGTGCTCTCGAGAATAAACTCCACATTTTCCTTCTTTAATAGAAGGTTTACCAGTTTGGATTCTCCACGAAAACGATCCCTGCGGTGGATGATATATACCATTTTACAATACTGCGAAAGATAGAGCGCGTCTTCTAGTGCCGTGTTTCCCCCGCCGACCACGGCTACGCGCCTGTCCCGGTAAAAGGCCCCGTCGCACACCGCACAGTAGGACACTCCGCTGCCTGTCAATTCCTTTTCCCTTTCCAGCCCGAGTTTCCGCTGAACGACGCCGGTACACAGGATGGCAGACCGGCCCTCATACAAACCGTCACACGTCATCACAACTTTCCGGCCGCCCTGGTCGACAAGTTTTTCAGCCTGACGGTTTAATATGACCGCACCGGATTCTTCGACCTGCTGCTGCAGTTCCTGTATAAATTGAAATCCCGATATTCGTTTGATACCGGGATAATTTTCGACCTCTGGCGAGTTTACGATCTGCCCGCCATTCACTTTTTCCTCCAGCACCAGAACCTTTTTTCCTGCCCGCGCCCCGTAGAGGGCTGCGGACAGGCCTGCGGTTCCGGCGCCTATTATGATAATATCATACAATTTCTTTTCTGCCATTATGTGCCTCCTGCTTCTTTCTGTATTTCCCATACTTAGCTTTTCCGGTTTTTCTCAGGAATATGCAGGATGTGCAGTAATACGGCATTTCGTTTATTTTACTCTCTCTATTTTAATAAGAAGGTGTGCCATATCCATACACATAACGATTGCGGATCGTTCTTTTTTGGTTTCGTGTAAACTGGACGACCTTATAATTTCCGTCGGCACACGGTACATTTCCCTCCACAGTCTGTAAATAACCGTTTACCGAAGGCGCTGTTACCATCCCCACATGGCAGAAGCTTCCATTTTCATAATAGAATACCAGATCGCCCGCTTTCGGCGTATACGAACCACCGTAGTATGCTGCATACTGAAACTGGTTCCGGCTTTTATACCAGTTGACGGCTGCGGCGCAGCTGGCCGTTTTCGGTACCGCCTTGTTTAATACGCCCATCTGGTTTGCGCAATATGACTGGAATGCCATGCACCACGCATAACCGGATGTCGAGACTGGCCTGCCATAATACCAGGTATTGTACGGTACATTATTATTTCCCCGGTAATCACCGATTCCCAGCTGGGACAATTCATAGTCAACGATACGCTGCCGTACTGTTGTCGTTACCGTCGAAGTGTAAGAGGCGGATACTGGGACCAATTTCCATTTTTGAGCCGCGCTGCCATTTGCGCCGTACATTTGGATGTTTGTCCCATTAGCGCTTCTACCGCCTGATACGTCAGCCAAAAGTCCATTGCATCTGCATGTCAGCGTAACCGTTCCATTTCCTGCGTCCGTTATGTGCCACCGCTGCGCTGCCGTTGCGTTTGATGTGTACTGCTGGATGTTGGTTCCGTTTATCCGTCCCGCGCCGGCACAGTCCAATACTTTTCCGCTGTTCACATTCTGGATCATGTACGATCCGTCTGACTGTCTGGTTATGGCAAACTTCTGGGCGTTTGTGCCATTGTCCTGATAGAGCTGAACGTTCGCGCCGTCAGCGGTGGAGGCGCCGTTTACATCCATGACAAAATTATTGTTCAATGCAGAAACTATTTTATACGTGCCGTTCGCGATAACGCTTGGCGCGGCGGCAGCAGGCAGGATGTATGTATTCAGGTCTGATGTTTTGATAAACGCATATTTATATCCGCCGCTCACCGGGTATTTCACCTGCGTATAGCTGCCTGACGCCCCCAATACTTTTACGGTGTCGCCTTTTGCGATGTATCCGTATGCGTTTTTGTTGTTTGCCCTGCGGTATGTCGTGATCTTCGCCCTTGATCGATAACTGCTGCCTGTCGTTTTTGTGAGGATCTTGTTTCTGCTAATGTAGCCGGTCTTTCTTCCTCTGGCGACCGGGTAAGTTACCTTACAGTAGCGGTCGGTCACCTGGCTGACTGTCATCTCATCGGACGGATAGACCGCGCCATACCGCTTGCTGAGTCCTGTATTTGAGTATACCTGTACATTTGAGGTTCCGATCGTATAGCATCTTACCGCCGCTCCTGCCTGGGACGGGTGGCCGAAATACAGTCCGGCCGCCCAGGATATCATACATACGAGAAATGCTAATCCGCTTTTTGAAAATAATGTTTTGTTCATCGTTATCACCTTTTCCTTTCTTTAAATATTTTATGTTTTGTCAATAAGAATTCCGAGGTACTGCACCGTTTGACGCCATAAGCGGGGCATGGTCATTGTAATTACAGTTTTGTGCGATCACTCCGTCGCGTATGTGCACCTCACTTCCGCCTACCGAATCGTCATGCTGTTCCACATATGTCACGATCAGATTATTTTTTGCGTCATAGTAACATATGATGTCCTGGCCTGATCCCACTGCGGAATATAACCTTTCTTTATCATTCAGAGATTCAGCACAACCCTTTAAAAACAGATGTCGGATCAACCCGCGTCCCATTCTTATATAGTTCAAAATGAAGATGCGTGCCAGTCGAATGTCCGGTTGTTCCTATGTACCCGATGATCTCTCCCTTTTTCACTGTTCTAGAGCCCAGGTCATGCGTACCGCTACGGCCTCCCACGGGCATCGTACTGGTACTGCTGATCCTTAACGAAACCCCGGCAAAAGCGTTTAGATGACAATATTTCGCTTTATAAACTTTGTTTGATGACTGAAATTCGATGTAATTTCCATAGCTGGTCAGCTTTTGAACGCTATTATTGTACCATGTGTATGCCTGTCTAAACGTTACGGTTCCATCGGCAATCGCATACACAGGGGTTCCTTGGGCAACGCCCCGGTTTATGTCATGGTAGCCATACCAGCCGCCGTCATCTGTCTTTTTGCTGAATTTACAGCCTGCCGGAACCGGTGCCGCCAGCGTCTGATCGTTTGGAGCCGCTGGTGTACTTACTGCAGGCAATGTTGTTTCTGTTACTTTCCATTTTTGGGCGTTAGTACCATTTTTTGTGTATACTAATACGTTTGTCCCGTTTTTATTTTTTCCTCCGTCCACATCCAGATAGCAGCCAAGTTTATTTTTTATGGTAAAGCAGTCTCCCTCAGGATAAAAGCGCCATTTTTGCGCGTCGCTGCCGTTATAGCCGTAGAGTTGCACATTTGTTCCACTCTTCGAAGATCCTCCCTGTACATCGAGACACTTCCCGGAAGATGGACTTGTAATCTTAAACCAGCCGTCGCCAGTGCTTTGAATTTTATATTTCTGAGCGATGCTGTTATTGCTTTGGTAGATCTGAATGTTTGTTCCATCTGCTGTTCCATTTCCAGTTACATCCAATGTCATATTTCCGCCAACTTGTGATTTGATGCAATACGCGCCGTCTGCTATGTTCGTATAGTCCTGTCTGGTGCTGATCAGTTTCCACTGCTGGGCGTTAGTTCCGTTGTACGTATGGACCTGTACGTTAGTATTATTTTTGGCGCTGCCGCCGGTGACGTCCAGATAACAGCCAATTTTGTTCATAATGGTGTAGTAACCGCCGCCTGTTGAATAGAAACGCCATTTTTGCGCATCGGAACCGTTGTATCGGTAAAGTTGAACGTTAGTTCCGCTTTTGGCAGATGCGCCCTGTACATCGAGGCACTTTTTGGGTACTGTGTTGGAAATGATATACCAGCCATTTCCAACAGGTTCGACGTAGAATTTTTGAGCGGCGCTGCCGTTGTTTTGAAAAATCTGGATGTTGCTTCCGTCGCTTGTCGCGTTTCCGGACACATCCAGCATGAATTGACTGCCGGCTTTTGTGTTAAAACAGTAGTAGCCTTTGGAGATTGCGGCGCAGCCGTCGTTTACCGTTATTTTTTGGATCGCTGTTTTTCCGTTCTCCGTTTTTGCTGTGATTGTGGCCGACCCGCTTCCGACGGCTTTGACTGTACCGTTTGTTACCGTGGCCACATTTAGGTCGGATGAAGTCCAGGTAATGCCTTTCTGCGTCGTATTGGAAGGGGTGAATGACACAGATAATTTTTTTGTTTCGCCGATCTTTTTTAATGTTACTGCTGATTTGCCTATGCTGATGGATGTGGGATAGATCAGCTGGATCGGTTTCCATTTTTGCGCGTCGGTCCCATTTTTCTTGTATACGAGGACGTTTGTATTGTTCGCGGTTTTGGCGCCGTCCACATCTAAATAGTAACCGAGTTTGTTTTGGATATATACGTATCCGCTTTCGGCCGATTGGAAGCGCCACAATTGGGCGTCTGTGCCGTTGTAGGTGTAGAGCTGGACATTGGCTCCCGGTTTCTTTTCTGCTCCGGTTACGTCGAGTGCTTTTCCCGAGGTTGCGCTGCAGATTTTATACCATCCTGCATTTATGTGTGTTATGGTAAAACGCTGGGCGGTTGTTTCGTTGCTTTGATAGATTTGAATGTTTGTGTTGTCTTTCGTGCTGTTTCCAGAGACTTCGAGCAGCATGTTCGATTTTAATTTTGTGCTGAACTTGTATGTCCCATTGGCGATTCGTGTGTATGGGACGGGAGTTGCGGTCGGTTTTGATACCGGCTTGGCAACGACTGGCTTTACCGTCGGTTTTGGGGTAGGTTTGACGGTCGGCTTCACGGTTGGCTTTATCGTTGGTTTGACGGCCGGCTTCATAGTTGATTTTACCGTTGGCTTGACAGTCGGTTTCTCACTTGGCTTTACCGTCGGTTTTATCGTTGGCTTAATGGTCGGTTTCGCAGTTGGTTTAAGCGTCGTATTCATGCTTGGTCGGTCTTCCGGTTTCGCAGTCGGTCGTTCTACCGGCTTTACAACTGGTTTTTGTGTCGGTGTTTTCGTCGGGGTAATCGTTAAATCGGTATCTGGTTTCGTAATCCTGGAATCATTTGGTATTTTTACCGGTTCTTCTTCCGATGGCTCAGGCATGTAATCTTCAAAATCAGAATCTTCTGCTTCATCGAAATCCTGCGTTTCCACTACCTTTACTGCAAACGAGAGTTTTTTCACAAAACGCTGTGATTGGCATTTATATTTTACTGTTACCGTGATACGGGTGTTTCCCTGCTGCCTGGCCTTTACTTTTCCTTTTGCTGAAACTGCCGCTATTTTTTTGTTTTTTGAAAGATAGGATGTCTTTATGATTTTAACGCCCGTCATTTTCTTTATTCTGATCTGGGTCGTTTCATATGTCTTACCATCTTCGTCTTCCATAACGGATAATACGGCTGATCTCTTTGCCAGCTTAACATGATTCACTTTTGCTGAAACACCTGTGTCAGGTATGATTCCAGCAAGTAATCCAATGACTAAAAATGCTGTAATACTTTTTTTCATAATAACCACCGTTCCTTTCTTTTTGCTTTTTGTATGTTAGATTCATTGTAGCAAGATTTCTTTTCAATTTAGGAAAATGTAAAAAATAACAACTTTTATGTCAATTTTGACATGTTTTTCATTTTTTACGAAATAAAAGAAGAATCCCCAAACTGCGCTGCAACGCGGTTCAGAGATTCAACTTCTTTCAATATACTATTGTATCCCGAGTTTTCTCATTTTTATAGACAAATGATTTAACCCAAAACTTTAATCATAAGTTCTGCCATCTTGGATGAATGCTTTGAAATTTCTGTCCGGCTCCTTACCGCTTATGAACATTGATAGCATAACATTCATACTTGCGCTTCTCTACCTGCGGGTGCTCCAAACTGTAGCCATAAACTACATCCACAATATCCCCGATCCGGATATCTGAATAATCCATATTTTCTCCTTTTGCTTCATACGTGCCAAGTTTGTTAGAACTGTTGAATGGCTTTCCACTACCATCGGTTAGTATGCCGTCATAAACAACTTCCAACTGATCGCAAAGAAAGTACTTTGGCATGGCTGCCACCCAACCAGATCCGCCAAAACGACATATAACCTTACCATCCGTATCAGATAGCTCAATCATCCCCCCCTCTATATCCGATATGCGGCAGTCCATGTATGCAGCATATTCCATAACACAGGGACCACAAAGTTCATCACTAAAGTTATTCGGCAGCTGTAATCCCTGCCGATCATGAACATTGATAGCCACACAGATACAGGAGCGCTTCTTCAGGGGTATATCCGCATCTTTATAATAGTAACCATAAACCACATCCACCATATCCCCAATCCTGATATCTGAACAATTCATATTTTCTCCAATTGCATTATATGAATAAAATTTGTTAGAACTGTTGAAGGGCACTTCCCCTCCCCCGGTTAATATACCATTATAAACAATATCTTTTTCTTTCGGCCAATAAAAACCGCGTATAACCTCTCCGTCCGCATCCGATATCTCAAACCACCCCTTCCTATCTATATACGATATGTGGCAATCCATGAGGGCAGCATATTCTGTATCACTGGGATAAGTAATTTCACTACCAGAGTTATCCGGTGTCGGTTCAGGCTTCGGTGATCCTTGCCTCTTATGAACATTGATAGCCGCACAGAAACAGGGACGATTCTCCAGAGGTATCTCTATCTGCGACGCCGTGTATCCATAAACTACATCCACAATATCCCCAATTCGGATATCTGAACAATTCATATTTTCTCCACTTGCAGCATACCACAAAAAGTGGTTAGAACTGTTAAATGGTTCTTCTCCTGCTCCGGTTAGTATACCATCATAAACAATATCTTTATTATCTTCTGGCCAAAAAAAATCGCGTATAACCTCACCGTCCGCATCCGATATATCAAACCCCTCCTCATCAATATACGATATGCGGCAATCCATGAGGGCAGCATATTCTGTAACACAAGGATAAGTATTTCCACTGCCCGAGTTATCCGGCGTCGGCACAGGCGTCGATTCAGAAGATGCTGGTGTTGGCTCCTGCGATCCGGCAGCAAACTGACCTGCCGTGGCTGCCGGATTATCCTGTATCACCGCCGGTTCATCTGGTCCAGGCGTCGCCATGTTCAACCCTCCCTTATTTCTCTTATCTTTTACCGTCACAACACATTTGTATAACTTCTTTCCTGCCTTTGCTGTTATGGTTGCCTTTCCTTTCCTCAATGCGGTGACCTTACCCTTTTTATTTACTTTAGCAACTCCCGGTTTAGAGGATTTCCAGATAATTTTTTTCCCTTTAACTCCTTTTATCTTTAAAGTATGTGTCTTTGACACTTCCATGGTAAGTTTTTTCCTGCTCATCCGTACCTTTGCCTCCGTATCCACGCATATGGTGAATACCATGGCTGTCACTGTAACAAATGCCGTAACTGCAAATATGTTTTTCTTCATATCGTCACCTCCGAATTGATTTTAATATCATACTATTATATGACGTCGGGGCCAAAAGGCATTTTGATCCCAACACTATTATATATGAATCCATTACATATAACCCAAACACTAATAGGAGAATCTATGAATATACCTGGTATCACTTCGTTTAATTTTGAAATCCTGATTTTCTTCCAAAATTGCATTCATATATGCTTTGCAATTTTTATCAACACCATAAAAAGCATGCGAACCGATACCAATTATATCAATCTGATTTGGATCAAAGAATATTCTAACAATTTTAGTGCAATCATTAAAACAATATTCCGAAAACTCTACTCCTTTAGGTAATTTGACTTCTCTTACAGCTGTATTTTCGAAATTATGTCCCCAGCCCGGCCAGAATGTCGAAACACCTGTCAGATCAAAGGTTCCTTCTCTCTTTTTGCCTCCATCCTTATATACAGTGGACAAACTTGAACAATTTGAAAATGAATTAGAAACCCCAATTGATGTCGAGGGCAGTTTTACAGTTGTTAATTTTGTACAACCGTCAAATGCCTGTGTATCAACCGCCAAACCTCCAGTAAGATCCGTCAGGTCTATTTCATTCCAGATTTGGGGGGATTTATTGCCTTCCATGATCGTGGTCAGTTTTCTGCAGTTCATAAAACAATGCGCCGGAATATTCGAGAGTCCGGGACTCCTGATAACCGTTTCCAGGTTTACACAATTGCGAAAAGCATATGTTCCAAGGCTGCCCGTATACGAAGACATGTCAACAACTTTAAGGTTGCTCAATATTCTCGCCGATCCAGTACTGCCTGAGTCTCCCATATTAGCACTGCCTGATATCACAAGATAATTTATCAGGTGTGCACTTAAAGTTTCTTCCTCTAGATAATAATTGATCGTTTCATATATTTTTTCGTTTTCGACAGGCCAGACAAGTAATGAATTGACCACTTTAGGAATCTCTTCCGTTGCCGATCTGTGAAATTTGTAGGATGATCTGCGGAAAGCCTGGTTCATATAAGCTTTACATTGTTGGTTCACATTGTAAAAGGAATTATCATACACACTGATCTGATCGATCTGCTGCGGATGCACCTGAATTCGTACTAATTTAGCACAATTTTCAAAAGCTTCCCGTCCGACACTGACATCTTTCGCAAGTTTTACAGCAGATATCCCCGTTCCCCTGAACATACACGGGGTCAGTTCTGTTATCCCGGTTAGGTCAGCCTCTCCTGTAACCGGTGTCTGGGTATCTATATACACAGTATCCAGATTAGTACAGCCGTCGAATACATTATTTGAAAACCTGAGATCTTTTGAATTTGGCATTCTTACCGTTTTTAAAGCGGTACACCCCCAAAAACACTGTGTCTGTGCCGCAAACCCTCCTGTGGACCGGCCTGCCAGTCCCGATAGATCCGCCTCATTCATTTTCCTGCTGTCATTATTCATCCTATGTACCATACTGAGTTTCGTACAGTTCATAAAGCAGTATGCCGGCAGTTTCACACCATCCTCAGGGAGAACAACTGTTGTAAGATTTTTGCATCCATAAAATGAATATTTTTTCAGGTCATTTTTATAATTTGAAACATCCACATACTGGAGATTTGGCAGTACGGCGCTCGCTGAATCTCTTGAACTGCTGCCATCCGCCATTCTATTTGATCCTGTAAGTCCCATCATTTTTATATCAGAAGCAGATTTTGAACCCAGACATCTTTTTATGGCGGCTGCCATCGTTTCATTAGCGTTGGGAGTGACGCGCAGATAAGTACCCAGACTTCTTTTTGCATCCAGCCGTCCACCTGATGATACCTGCCCTTGAAGTTGTGGAACAGCATCTGAACAATTGATTATCACCTGCCTCATCTCATACGGGGTCATATCAGGATTTATGCCCTTCATAAGAGATACCACTCCGGTTACATGCGGCGCTGCCATGGATGATCCATCACCTGATTTATATCCGCTGGCATCTATTGAAGTTGGAACAGTACTCCATATACCTTTACCTGGTGCCGCCACATGCACAAGATTCCCATAATTCCAGCTAGAATTATCATCATTATCATCTGAAGCTGTAACTATGATAACATTATCTAGTGATAACATTATCTAGTTCTGCTAAAGACTTATACTCCGGCATATCATCAATACATTCGCCCTCATTGCCGGCTGCTACTATAAACGTACCTCCATTTTGACCATATTTTTTTACAGCATCGCGGAAAACATTACTGTCCGGTGTAGTATAACTCATGTTGCAAACAGGTATCTTATTTTTTGTGGCATGCAGTATTCCCTCAGCCATTAATTCTGCACTTGAACCTTCGTTGGTGTTGCTATAACATATTTTTATCGGAACCAGTTTTGCCAATGGATTAACGCCTACAACTCCGATTGAATTATTCCCTTCTGCACCGATCGTCCCTGCAACATGTGTTCCATGACTATTATAATCCATTGTATCGGTATTGCTCTTACGCTCACAATTCCAGCCAAGGGATGTTACAACATTGTTCTTAAGATCCGGATGGTTAGCGTCAATTCCGGTATCCAAACCCCCTACCTTAATGTTCTTTCCCGGATATGTATCCCATGTTTCAGGCATCTGTATGCGGTCCATATTCCAAAGCTTATAATTATTATAATCATTTGGCACCGCACATGGTTTACATATATAATTGGGCTCCGCGTATTTTACGTTCGGGAGTTTGTTTAACACCTTAATGATCTTTAAAAGACCTTTTTGGGATTTGTCGGAAAGAGTTACTACATAATATCTTCCTATTTCCTCTTTCACAGATTCTAATTTCGATGAGTCAGCAGAATTTTTTTCCTTGGCAGAATCGTATACAGATTTGTATATGTCTTTCGTTTTCACTATCTTTTCATTTGGTATTAAATTCGCGATCTTGGAAGGCGAATACTCGTCTTTAAAGCATATGATGATCTCCCCCGGCACAAACCCATCATCCGGCGCCCCTGAACCAGTATCAACCTCTTCTTCCGTTAATGCATGTTTTGTTGTTGCCGGAATATACAGATCATCATTCTTTTCAAAAGGAGCAGGCGTTTTTCTGACTTCTTTTTCAACGGAACTTTCCTTAGATTCATCCCTGATCAGGGATGATATGATATCCTCATCAGGTATACCCACGTTATGCTTTTTTGATATGCCTGCATTACTATCATTGATTTCATTTCCGGACAAGTCAATGACAGGTTCGGGCAGATCTGCTTTCGCCTCCACTCCCACAGCACTTGTTATCGGTATCAAACACAAAACCGCAAATACGAGTAATAACTTAATCTTAATTTTTTTC
>CAJTTQ010000025.1:0-8075 GCA_910579145.1 uncultured Eubacterium sp. | reverse complement strand
GCGGAACCGCCATCATCTCACATGGCTTCCCCTACGGAAAACATCAGGCAATGAAAACAACAAATCCCCCCTCTTAAATATATGCTAATTATACAGTATTTTATCGAATGACGCAATATGAATGATAGTTCGCACCGCACCCCTCAGCAGGCAGGCTTCACTACAGGCGGTAAGCAACGTACAGATACAAATACTTTGTAAATTCCAGTTTGATGTTTGCCTTATTCACCATCCCAGCTCTTTTGCGCCTAACATGTGAAACAAGAAAAAAGACTGAATACGAGAAATCAGAATTAGTACTTTTCCTCTCCTCCCATAAGAGATATGCTAAAGTTATTTATTTACTTTCCAGTAACCTTTTCTCGCAGAACCCACACGTATAATCTTCCCCGTCTCACGCAAACTCTTGATGATACGACTGATTTTTCTAGTGCTAAAACCTGTCTGTTCACTTATTTTCTTCGCTGTAAAATTTGGTTCTTTTTCCAACAATAACAAAACCCGATTTTCATCGCCATTTGCGATAATCTCATTTTCATTCGGCACTGAAAATGGAAAAACAACTTTTATAAAGTAATCGGATATTTCAAAAATGCTTTTGTCATAAAATCGCAATATCCGACTCATTCCGGAACCCAGTTGTTCTACTAATCCAACATCTTTAAACACTCTCATTAATTCTCTGTTTCTAGACAACTCTTTCCTTCAGCTAATTTCCAAAAACTACGGCTTATTCCCTTAAAAATATCCTATCTGCCGCAGAACTCCCGGTTTCATCAGACACATACCGTTCCACCCTCATATGCAGGTCATATTTCTCCCGGAGTTCCGCAATCTTTTCCATCATAGGAGAACCATGGTGGACATCCAGAGAACGCTGGTCTTTCCAACTGTCGACTAAAAGCACTGTTTCCTTATCATCCGTCGGGAAATAATATTCATACCTTATGTTTCCCTCTTCTGCACGAATGTCACTGACAACACCGGTCAAAAACATTTCCTCCGCAAATTTCCTTGCATTTCCCCCTTTACCGCTATAATAGATATTTATCGTGATAGCCACGTTATTTACCTCCTACTATCCTGAATGATAAAATCCCCTGTCCCAAATAAGCCGTTCACGCTATCATAAACAGCAACTAGCGCTTTAGTTCCATCCTCCTTGATAATAACACATCAGTTACTATTATTACAGTCCGTATCCCAATTGCCTTTATAAAATCATTCCGTTTCCAATTTTTCCACTTCGTCAACAGAAAGTCCGACAAACTCCGCAATCTTTTCCTTTGTTATTGTTCCGTCTTGCAACATCTTCTTTGCAACTTCTCTCATGTCTTCCATCGCCCGGCACATAATTTGAATCCCCTCCTTACTCTCCTTGAAAAATCTTACCCGCTCTGCCAATTTCCCATAATACATATCCGCTGCATCTGTACAGGAGAAATCGTGCATCAATCTTCCAATCGGTGTATCTCCACGGTAAGCGCCATTTACATACAATATGTGCGAACCGTCCTCAAATTTTTCTCCGGTATCCAAAAAGCAGCGTTCAATCGGATAGAGCGGCCGCCCTTTCCCCATGACGTCATTTTCCGTAATAAAGATAACCCAGGTTTCGGGCAACTGGTCAAAATCCTCACCCTTTTTCAGTAGATTTGCGTCCATCATACTGCTTTTATACCTCGCCCTTTTTCGGCCGGCTCCTTTATCTTCCCGCTGTATTTCCACATTTAGTTTTGCCCCTGTGCTATCAGTTGCCAGAATATCGAGCCTCACTGAACGATTCAGCAGATTCTCCACAAACACCTGCGTATGGACATCCAACACCTTCAAATCCATTTTTTCCAGTATGATCCGCAATACCAGTTCTATACCTGCCGTATCTCCCTCAAAACACTTCGTAAGGAAATCATCGTCAAGCAGCCGAAAATTTTTTAGCCTCTGTAAATCTTCCTGATGTTTCTGATCAGTTTGTTCCATAGCTTTCAATCTCCCCACCCGCTTTCAATTTTTATGTTTTCATATTATCATAAACCGCCTGCTTTTACAAGTTGACTTTACAAGACGTGACTTCCCAGCTGTTCCCATTACTACAAAAAAGGACAGTTATTTCAAACTGCCCCCTCACTTCTATAAATATCTGTGTGAAATTTTGTTCAAAGACTATTCATATGCGTAATAAAAAATTTCTGTACTTGCATATTTGATACGAGAATAATCCTCTGTCTCATAATCATAAGGAACATATACGTCATCATACTTCGTTTCACCAGCATAAAGTGACGCTGAAATCGTATCTACCGCAATGACCTGTTTTGCCGCGTTGTAAAAGAAAATAACCCCTCTGGCACCCACATACGAAGTGCCGCTATTCACAAACGTGATCGGTATAGATGATCCATCTGCAGAAGTCCCCTTCGTAACTTTTACAGAACTTGTCATATCTTTATAAGAAAGTGTCTGATCTACCAAACCCCGCCTCCACACATCTGGTCGCAAACGTGTGGCGCAGGGCGTGAAAATTCGCGCTGTGGATGCCGCATTTGTTCAGCACCGACTTAAACCGGTTCTGCATTGTCCGCGGCTCTATATATTTTTCCGCGCTTCCGGTCAGCAGATACGCATCCGGTCCCTCTTCAAACCGTGCCAGATACTCAACGAGCATATCCTGTACCGGGATCGTCCGCACAGAACACGAACTCTTCGGTGGCGTAATGACGACTTTCGTCTTTTGATTTTCGTCATCTGTCTGGATCCGAAGCATCGTCTTTTGGATATGAAGCGTTTTCTTCTCGAGCGAAATATCGTCCCATTGCAGCGCGCACAATTCGCCGATCCGTATGCCTGTATATAAACAGATGAGCATTCCCGCATGGCACAGGCACTTATTGTCTAGCAAAAAATCACATAGCAGCGACTGTTCCTTCCGATCAAAGATCCGTAACTCCCTTGGCTCCTTCCTTAACCGGATCTCCTCGATTTCAAAATCCAGGCAAAAGTTTTTTGCAAGCGCGAATTTTCGGATCCGCCGCATGATAGACGAAATGTCTGAGATCGTTTTTACCGATAACCCGACGCTCTTTCTGCCGCCGCTGCAAGCTAACTCGAGCAGCATATCCGTGATCATATGCGTATCGATCGCGCTAATGCGGGTATTTTCCATATACGGTTTAATATAATATTCCAAAAGATTTTTGTACTTGATGATGGTGGATTCTTTACAGACATTTTTGCATGAATCCAGCCACAGATCGCTTATATTCGTAAACAGATCGTCCTGTACCTCTTTGCGCTCTTTCCCGATACCGGCGCCTGCTTTTTTTTCGATGAGTTCTTTCTTGACATCACTGTAGGACTTTCCGTATATATAACCATATCTCGCACGGCTCCCCTCGTAAGTCCTGATATAGCGGCCTTCCCATCTTCCATCCTTGCGCTTATAAATGTTCTCGCCTTTCCTCGGCATCTTACCACCTTCCTTATGCTTTGACTATTTTTTTGACGGGTAATAAACAGAAACCCATGTGAAAACAAGTTCTCCGAACATATCCCCTATAAATATTCGTGCATTTTGCAGAATAATTCGAGTTAATTCGACTCCATTGGCCGAAATATGACAAAAATGTTGACAAATTTTCCGGTGAACGGTATAATTTGAATGATAACTTGTATATTGTGCGTTCGCAGAGTGGGATACTCTACGAAAAAATCTGTACCTTTTGAACCCGCTTTGTGAATACAAAATAAAAGCAGACCGCTCTACTTATACCAAGTAGACCTGATCTGCTTTTCTATTTCAAACACCAATTAATTTTAGAACAATCATTCTGTGAACGGACTCAGCTCAATCCGGATAAAATACCCCTTATCGCTGTCACACACCGGACATTTCTCAGGTGCTTTTTCCCCTTCATACACAAATCCACAATTCAGACACATCCAGCCCGTCTTTACATCCGACACATACAGCTTATTCTGCTCGAGATAGTCCGCAAACCTGCCAAACCGGTCCCCGTGGACTTTTTCAATCTCCGCGATCAGAAGAAAGGATTTTGCCACTTTGGTAAACCCTTCTTCCGTAGCTTTCTGCGCAAAATTCTTATACACATCATCATGTTCCTCGTACTCGTTATGCTGTGCCTTCCGCAGAAGTTCCCCAAGATCATCTGATAGATCCACCGGATAACCGCCATCTACATGGATCGTTTCCCCCGCAAGTTCTTTCAAATGATTGTAGAAAATTTCCGCGTGCTGCTTTTCCTGTTCTGCCGTGAACATAAATACTCTGGAAACCACCTCCTGCTTCTGCTCCTTTGCTTTTTCCGCCGCAAACGTATAGCGGTTTCTCGCCTGGCTCTCTCCGGCAAACGCCCTCATCAAATTATCCTTCGTCTCACTGTTTTTAAATTCTACTGCCATGATCTTCCTCCTATATCCTGTTATTTTTTGATGAAACATGGTTAATTCTTAGTCTTACCAACTTCTGTCAAAATTATAGACAAAAAAATCCTTGCATTCCCCAAACATATGTGCTATATTATTAGTAAACAAACGTTCGGAAAGGAGTAGGGGATTTTATCTCTTCCCCGGTGCATAAAATGGAACTCACCACCGAGATTTTTCATAAACTCGAAATACTATCCGACGCTGCCAAGTACGATGTCGCGTGTACATCCAGCGGCACCAGCCGGAAGGGCGTAAAAGGCACGATGGGAAATGCTGTATCCGCCGGTCTCTGCCACTGTTTTGCCGCCGATGGAAGATGTATTTCCCTATTGAAAATTTTACAGACGAATGAATGCGTGTACGATTGCAAATACTGTCAGAACCGCCTTTCCAATGATATTCCGCGGGCCTATTTCACACCGGAAGAGATTGCGGAACTGACGATCTCCTTTTACCGCAGGAATTATATCGAAGGATTGTTCCTCAGCTCTGGCATCCGAAAAAACCCCGACTTTACGATGGAGCAGATTTATCAGGCGATCTATCTCCTTCGCAGCCGATACAGATTTAATGGCTATATACATGTCAAAGCCATTCCGGGCGCGGATCCCCTCCTCATCGAAAAAACAGGCTGGCTGGCAGACCGCATGAGTGTAAATCTGGAAATGCCCACATCCGCCGGTTTACAGACACTAGCTCCCCAAAAATCCAGAAAAACCTTACTAACCCCGATGCGTCAGATTCAGGTCGGCCGAAAAGAAAACCGTCTCCTGCTCGAAGGGCGAAAATTACCTGGTGTCAAAAACCAAATGCGCATTGGCACCGCCCCGGAAGACGAGACGTTTTCTGACACAACGCCGCTGACAGAACGCGCCGCGGCCGCGACTGTACGTTCAACAACCAACGGCCTCCCATCCGACCGGATGCCAGACAGCGGCATGCCCTTAAACAGTTCGCCGACTGGTGGAACGCCACATATAGACACGTATTCAAAAAAACAGTTGCCGGTAACCGAAAAACAAAATTTTTCCCTGCAGGAGTTTCATCCAGATGCCAGCTTTGTCCCAGCCGGCCAGAGTACACAGATGATCGTAGGCGCATCCAACGAAAGCGACTATGAGATCGTCCATATGGCAGCAGCGATGTATAAACAATTTGATCTCAAACGGGTCTTCTATTCCGCTTTTGTCAACACAACCCATGACCCGGTTCTCCCGGAGTTAAAAGGCGGACCTCCCTTGCTGCGCGAGCACCGTTTATATCAGGCCGATTTTCTTTTGCGGTTTTACCAGTTTGAGGCAGAAGAGATCATTACAGAAGATACCCCGTTCCTAAACGTCCAGATCGATCCCAAATGCAACTGGGCGCTAAACCATTTAGCCTTTTTTCCGGTCGAAGTTCAGACTGCCGATTATCATACCCTTCTAAGGATCCCCGGTGTAGGCGTCAAGTCGGCCCGGCGCATACTGGCCGCGAGACGGCTCGGTCATTTAGATTTTGCATCACTGAAGAAGTTCGGCGTCGTCTTAAAGCGGGCGATGTACTTCATCACATGCGGGGGAAAGACGATGATCCCGCTGAAGCTGAACGAACGGTTTATCCTTACGAATCTACTAGGACTGCGGGAACGCCTTCCCGCCTCTGTCACGGGGGAAAATATGTATGAGCAGATGTCGTTGCTCGATTTTATCGATGAATAGCCGCATAGATGGACGAACCCCCTAAATAAATGCAACCGGGAAGGGAGGAAAAAATGGACGGAACCGAACGATATATATACTTGTGCGAGGACTCGATCGAAGGTATTTTTACCGCGGTGTACGATGCGTTCGCAGAGCGGCACGGACATGGCAGGAACCACATAAAGATTGCCAGCCAATACTATAATCAGGAACTTCTGACCACTTATATAACCGTACTCACAGATTACGAAAAGGCAGTAAAAGTCGCACGCACGATACAGGATAAGATCGGGGACGATGTCTATGAGTTTATTCAAAAAGCATCCGTATCCGCTGATGTGGAAAAAGCGGACGCAATCTACCGGGTTATCATCCTTGCCTTGAAAATGGGAAAAAAAGTACTCTCCTATCTCACCGAACCAAACGTGGCGTTTCTGATGGAACTGGAACGGAGTACAAATAATGAAATACAGAAATTACTGCAATTTCTTCGTTTTGAAGAGCTGAAAAATGGTTTCCTGTTCGCCCGTATCAATCCTAAATGCGCCATTCTCCCCTATTTAGCGGAACATTTTTCAGACCGCTTTTCCGGAGAGAACTGGATCATTGTGGATACCGTCCGCGGCAGCATGCTCATTCACGAGATCGATAAGGGCTGTTCCCTGATGACGACAAACGATCTCGATTTTGATTCTTTTACGCCCGAATACTCTGAGAACGAGGAACTTTGGCGGAAGCTTTGGAAAACCTTTGTCGATTCGATCGCGATTAAAGAGCGAATCAATCCGCGACTCCAAATGCAAATGCTTCCACTCCGTTTCCGTAAATACATGAAAGAGTTCCATCCTGATCAATGAGCCGTACCGCTCTCTTTCGCCCAAAAAGCGGTACAGCTCACCAAACGGCATCAGTCTCGGATGATTCTGCGGCTGCAGCGATACGTGATGATAAAGTAGATCATATAGATGACGAGCAATCCTACTGCCGTCATCACAATGGCCTGTGTCAATCCTGATTTTCCAAACACCTCTAAAACATACGTACACACCTGTATCCCGAAAATGGAGTGTATGACCGCAAGCCCGAGGGGCATTCCGAAAAAGATCGCGTTTTGCCGGAACAGCGAGCGATGGATCATCTTTTCATCAATCCCGATCTTTCTCAGGATCTCGTATTTGTCACGGTTGTCAGCCGCCTGAGTCAGCTCCTTTAGAGACAGCAGCGCCGAACTTGCCAGCAGGAAAATGATTCCTAAATACAGTCCTAAAAATACAATAAGAGAGGCAAGACTAATACTCTTTGACAACATATACTCCCTAGTCTCGACATAAGTATGGCTGCCCAGACTCTTTTTGAATGTTTCATTATTTAGAAACTGTTCTACGTATTCCACCCCTTTGGCGTAATTTTTATTATAATTCGCGATATAAAACCAACTGTACGGCATCAGATTTTCATCCGAAACCGCTTCATCCGGAACTACGGTAAATCCTGAGTTCGTCGGATTTGCGGACATCTGCAGAAAACCATTCACGCACTCGGAACTGGCAGGATGGTATTCTTTCCCCGCCAGATGGATCTTCTGTCCGGCGAGCATCCTCTTATTCCACTCCGGCACGATGTAATCATAATTTGCTACGATCGTGTATTCATCCTTCTCCAAAGAGACCGGCTCCAAGCCATTGATCTCCGCCACCTTGTTATAATCACTTTGCGCCAGGATCGCGCCAGTTGTAAAAACGTTTCCGCCCCCCACTTCATTATAAACCGACATATCCTCTTCCTGATACATATATAAAAGTACCTCTGCCGACTCGCTAAACATATGAGGATCCACCTTTTTGTGTTTTAGGTATTCGCTGATGGGCGTCTTATCTTTTACTCCCCTCACATCGTCGTTGACCTTGATATAATTATAAAACTGTACATCTGCCGGCATCAGCGTTT
>CAJTTQ010000024.1 GCA_910579145.1 uncultured Eubacterium sp. | reverse complement strand
AACATTTATGGCGTGGGTAAAACTTATGGACCCCAGCTCATTGCTGAAATCGGCGACGTATCAAGATTTACCCACAGGGAAGCCCTGACTGCATTTGCCGGTGTAGACCCCGGCGTGGATGAATCCGGGCAGCGCAAACCAAAAAGCAACCGTGCATCGAAGGTCGGCAGCGGAAGGCTGCGCAAAACGTTATTCCAGATCATGACGACGCTGCTTCAAAATGCCCCGGCAGACGACCCGGTATACCGCTTTCTGGACAAAAAACGCTCCGAGGGCAAGCCTTACTATGTCTACATGACCGCTGGTGCCAACAAGTTTCTGCGCATCTACTACGGTAAAGTTAAAGAGTGTTTGCGTAACTTAGAGCAGAACGGCTAAACTTCCCCAATACAGATTTTTAAAAACCGGCTACTGGGCGGTTTAAAAGTTATGCCCAAAAGTCAAAACAAAATTTCTTTCTATTTTTTCAAAAAAACACTTGACTTTTTATTAGCAGGCTTTTCACAAAAATATCCATAAAAAATTTGCAAAAAAAGCTTGCAAAATACAGAAAATCCCTTATCATGAAAGTATATACTTTTTACATCTGCAAAGTCGGCGCATGGTTCTTCTGCCCGCTGCAGGAATAAATACTAAAAGGAGATGACCAATGGCAATAAAATCAAGTAAATCAGCGCTTGTAAAAGCAGTTTCTGAATTAAAAGAAGCTGATTACGCGAAAGAACCGGAGCTTCGTGACATTTATCAGCGGCTGAAAAACGGAAGAAAGCAATTTGGCGAATTATTTGATAAGAACATCAAAGCCGTTATGCAAATCAGTTCTCTCGACTTAACAATGCAGTACCAGACAGATAAAATCGTCGAGATTTCACAAAATGTCGCACATGCTACGGAAACGATCTTTGGCACCTCGACCGATCTTTCGGGCCGGGCAAATAACCAGCACGAAGAGCTGACAAATACCATTGTCGATGTTTCATCCGATACGACTGATGTATTTGAAAAAATCCAAAGAGGCCAAAATGAGCTGACGACGATCCGGGATCTCTCTGGACAGACGATCGGTGTTTCCACGGAATTGCAGAAAGATATGGATAAACTGCTGCAGATCCTCGAATACATAAGTGATGTCATCAACGAGATCAATAACATTTCGATGCAGACGAACCTTCTTGCGTTAAATGCCTCCATCGAGGCAGCCAGAGCGGGGAAAGCCGGTGAGGGATTCGCTGTCGTGGCAGCGGAAATCCGTACATTGGCAGGCGAAACCCAAAAATTAACGAGCAATATGGAACAGTTCGTAGAAACGATCAAAGAGGCTTCCGAAAAAAGTGTCAAAAGCGCTTCCAAAACGGTTAATTCCCTGGGAGAAATGTCCGAGAAGATCAACTGCGTGTGGGATCTGAACATGGAGAGCCAGCAGCATGTATCGAAAATAAATGATTCCATCCACTCCATTGCTTCCGTGAGCGAAAAAATAACGAACTCCATGACAGAAATGGAAAAACAGCTTCGAACGAGTACGGATTTTATGAACCAGGTCAGTTTTGATCTGAAAAAAGCGGTGGAACCCGTTGTGGACATTGAAAAAACACTGGATTCGTCTGTGAAACAAATGGGTGTCATGTCAGAAGATGCCTTTTTCCACTTGGAAAATTCAGAATTTGCCAAATATGTGCGAAACGCGATCACTGCCCATCAGACGTGGCTCCAGAATTTGAAAAATATGGTTGACGCGCGGACGGTCACACCGCTGCAGCTTGACTCGTCTAAATGCGGATTCGGTCATTTTTACTACTCCATGAAGCCGTCATTTCCACAAATTTTACCGATATGGGAAGCGTTGGAAATGAAACACAGGAAATTCCACAGGTACGGCGCCACTATTATCGAAGCCCTGAAAAATGGTTCATTTTTTGAGGCAGAGCAGGTTTACAGCGAAGCGGCAGAATATTCAAAGGAACTGATCGCCGATCTGGAACAGATCTTACAGGGCGTACAAAGGGGTTGAAACAATAAAGGGGGACTGTCGCACTAAGTAATTAGTGTGGCACCCCCCCCCTTATTTTTCCTTACTTTATTTCCAGCCTCAAAAAGCATCCGTATCTATGACAAACGTATCACCGGCATGCAGTTCATCCGCTAATATCTTTTTTGCCAGGAGCGTTTCCACATGTTTTTGAATATACCGCTTCAGCGGTCTGGCACCATAGGCCGGTTCATACGCGTGTTCCACGATCTTTTCCTTCGCGCCGTCAGTCAGTTCCACCGACAGTTCCCTTTCCGACAGCCGCCGGTTCAGATCTGTCACCAAAAGGTCGATAATGCCCCGGATATTCTCCCTCGTCAGCGGCTTAAACATGATGATCTCATCCAAACGGTTCAAAAACTCCGGTTTAAAACTCATTCGAAGCTTTTCCATTACAAGTTCTTCTGCTTCCGGCCTGATCGAGCCATCCTCTTCAATTCCTTCCAGCAAAAACTCCGCACCGAGATTTGATGTCATGATCAGAATCGTATTTTTGAAATCCACGGTCCGGCCTTTGGAATCCGTCACGCGGCCGTCATCGAGGATCTGCAGAAATACATTGAACACATCCGGGTGCGCCTTCTCGATCTCATCAAATAGGACAACCGAGTACGGCTTTCTGCGGACCGCCTCGGTCAGCTGTCCACCCTCTTCATAACCGACATATCCCGGAGGGGCACCGATGAGCCTGGATACGGAATGCTTCTCCATATACTCACTCATATCGATACGCACCATGTTCTGCTCGTTGTCAAACAGATTCTGGGCAAGACTTTTCGCAAGCTCTGTTTTTCCCACGCCGGTCGGCCCCATGAACAGAAAGGAACCAATCGGTTTGTTCGGATCTTTAATACCCGCCTTCGACCGGAGTATCGCCTCTGTCACCTTTGTCACGCCCTCGTCCTGGCCGACGACCCTCCGGTGCAGCGCCTCATCGAGATGAAGCGTCTTATTTCTCTCTGATTCGGTCAGCTTCGCCACCGGTATTCCCGTCCAGCGCGAGACAATCTTCGCGATCTCCTCCTCCGACACACTCTCATGCACCATCGACTGGTCGCTGTGCTTCGCCCGCTCTTCTGCTTCTTCCAGCTGTTTCGTGATCCTTGGCAGATCGCCGTATTGAAGCTGCGCTGCCTTTTCCAGGTCATAGCTGTTTTTCGCCGCCTCGATCTGATTGTTGACCGCTTCGAGTTCCGCTTTTAGTCCATGTATTTTCTCCACCGCATTTTTTTCATTGTCCCACTTCGCTTTTGCGCCGGAAAACTCCTCCCTTAATTCAGCTAATTCCTTCTGCAGATTTTCCAGACGCTCTTTACTCAGGCTGTCGGTCTCTTTTTTCAGCGCCGCCTCTTCGATCTCAAGCTGCATGATGTGCCGCTGCACGTCATCCAGTTCGGTCGGCATGGAATCAAGTTCGGTCTTGATCAGGGCACACGCCTCATCAACGAGGTCGATCGCCTTATCCGGCAGAAAACGGTCCGAAATGTAGCGGTTTGACAGGACGGCGGCGCTTACGAGCGCGGCGTCCATGATCTTCACTCCGTGAAACACCTCATACCGGTCTTTCAATCCACGCAGGATCGAAATCGTATCTTCTACCGTCGGCTCATCTACGATGACCGGCTGGAACCTCCGCTCCAATGCGGCGTCCTTCTCAATGTACATGCGGTACTCATCAAGTGTCGTCGCCCCGATACAGTGCAGTTCGCCGCGTGCTAACATCGGCTTCAGCATATTGCCTGCGTCCATCGCGCCGTCCGTTTTCCCCGCGCCGACGATCGTATGGAGCTCATCGACGAACAAAATGATCTTCCCGTCGCTCTCTTTGACTTCCTGCAAAACAGCCTTCAGCCGTTCTTCAAACTCCCCTCTGTACTTCGCGCCGGCGACGAGCGAACCCATATCAAGAGCGAAGATCTGCTTATCTTTCAACGCATCCGGCACGTCGCCGCGGACGATCCGCTGCGCGAGCCCTTCGACCGCCGCCGTTTTTCCAACACCCGGCTCTCCGATCATCACCGGATTATTTTTCGTTTTTCTGGATAAAATGCGGATCATATTCCTTATTTCCGAATCCCTTCCTATGACCGGGTCCAGTTTCTGCTGCCTGGCCCTCTCCACGAGATCGTACCCGTATTTGCTCAGACTGTCGTACACCGCTTCCGGGTTGTCCGTCGTCACTTTTTGATTTCCGCGGATTTTGGAAAGCGCCTGTAAAAAGCGTTCCCGGTCGATCTGAAAATCAGAAAACAGCTGCTTCACCTCTTTAGACGGCTTGCGCAGCAGGCTTAGAAACAGGTGCTCCACCGAGACATACTCGTCTCCAAGTGCTTTCGCCTCATTTTCCGCGTAGACAAGTACTTTATTCAACTGCTCGCCGATATAAACCTGGCCGCCGCTCACCTGCGGGCGCTTCCTCACCAGTCCCTCGACCTGGGCCAGAAATACATCGCTGTCGATGTCCATTTTTTCAACCAGTTTCTTTAAAAGGCTGTCGTCCACCGTCAGCATCCCATACAGCAGGTGTTCCTGCACGATTTCCTGCGCCCCGAAATCATACGCGATCTTTTCGAGGTTATTCAGGATTTCGACGGACCTCTGCGTAAATTTTGTAATATTCATCATCTTCACCCTTTCTGCAAAACAACCTGATACAAATGATCCTCTCGTTCTGTTCTCTATACTCTATACTTGCCAAATCATATACAGAGCATTCCAAGTCTCACAACATCCTACAATTATGTTATATCACAATTATTAGCACTCGTCAATGGAGAGTGCTAATAATTTTTATTTTCTTGAATTAGTCACTTCTAAAGTCTTCTAAAATATCTTTTCGTCTTGTATAATAACTTTTAGAACTATAGATGCGCATCAAAAAAACAACATAAGTACAACCCGTACATGGATTCAACCCTTTTTACAATAGTATAAGAAGTATTTGTATTAAAGTATTAACTATGCTATACTGTTTATATATACCTAAAGTTGCAATTTTTAACCTATCACCTCTCACGATCTTGAGAGATTACAGCCGGCAACGCTGGTATTGCACTTTGAAAGAACTATCCTTTGATTGAATTCCACGGATACATGAAAAATCACCTTCATATGGTTTTGTCAGGGATTTCGACAAAAATCGGTGGATTTTTATACAAAAGGAATCTGAAGCGTTTACACTTTTATAGCTTTGAGATTCCGAAAATTTTTTATTTAATAGGGAGGAAAACGGATGAAGAAAAAAACAAAACGTATCATGGCCGCCATTATGACGGCCGCGCTACTGCTAACATCACAGCCGGGATCTGCGATGGCTGCGGACACAACTAGGGGAACCGAAGCGACAGAGGGATGGACCGCAGAGTTTGATGCGGAAACGGGGACGATGACGATATCAGGTACAGGGGCCTGTGACCTAGCAGCAACACCGGAACAATCCGAATCCGTAACCAAAATGGTCGTGGCGGAAGGAATTACTTCCATTTATTTTCATGGCTTTAAGAACATCAGTCAGGTTTCTTTACCGAATACTTTGACGGAAATCAAAGACAACAGTTTTGAAAACTGTGAAAAATTAACGGAAATAGACATACCGCAATCCGTTACAAAGATTGGGGACTATGCTTTTTCTACGTGTAACTCGCTGGGAAAGGTTGTTCTTCATGAAGGATTGAAAACAATTAGCATTTCTGCTTTCTATCAATGCGAAGTTTTAAAAGAAATCACCATACCTCAATCGGTCGAGCAGATCGGGAACTATGCTTTTGCACAATGCTATGCGTTGACGGAAATCGAAATACCATCAAAGGTTAAAATCATTAACCCCTCGACATTTGAAGGCTGCAAATCGTTGAAAAAAGTCGTATTAAATGAAGGATTAGAGACCATCGACAAATATGCTTTTTACGATAGTAGTATCACTGAAATTGATGTCCCAAAGACCGTAAAACAAATTTTGAGTGGTTCTTTCAATGGTTGTAATAAACTAAAAAAAGTGATTCTTCATGAAGGACTGGAAATCATTGGAAGTACAAAGCTTTCTAATATTGGTTCTGTTTTTGACAGTCCATCTCTTAACGAGATTCAGATTCCGTCAACTGTTAAGGAATTTGGTCATGGTGCATTCAGTTTTTATAGTGGTAAAGAGCCAATCACTCTTCCTGCCAATCTAGAAAAACTTGGAAATCAGGCATTGAAAGATCATTTGGCACTACATCCAGATAGCATTGTAGCGCTTCCCGCCTCACTGACCTATATAGGAGAGGACAATTTTCCGGAACTCTGTCTGGTTCTTTGTACGAATGACTATCAAATCGAATATTGCAAAGAGAATCAGGTAAACTACGCAGACGCAAAAGAAAGGATTGATTTCGCTGCAATTCCTACCAATCTCGGGTTCGATCCAGGATCCAAACAATATGAATATACAGGCAAACCAATTTACGTCTCCGATCCGGAAGTTATTTATTTTGCGAAAGACAAAGCCTTTACTTTAAAGAACGGAAAAGATTACGAAATTTCGTATAAAAATAACAAAGATTGCGGAACAGCGTCAATCATTTTCAAGGGGCTGGGTTTGTGGAAAGGCGAACGGGAATATAACTTTGAAATATATCGTCCGCTGGAGAAATGCGACATCAGCCTCGAATATCAGGAAACTCTGTATAATGGTGAAAAACAGGATCCTGATGTGACGGTAACATACGGGGAAGAAACACTGGTTGAAGGAAAAGATTACACCCTGGCTTACAAAAATGATATCGACGAGGGTACCGCAACCGTTACCGTGACAGGGATAGGCACCTGTCAGGGAATCGCAGAAATGACGTACACCATTTATAAAACGCCGATGGAGGACTATGACATATCGTTGGCCTATACATCCGTTTTATATGATGGCAGTTCAAAAAAACCGGCCGTTACCGTAAAGGATCCGGAGGGAAAACTGCTAACCGAAGGAACAGATTACGAACTGACCTACGCAAATGATACAGAGCCGGGAGAAGCAGCCGTTACAGTAACCGGAAAAGGGATCTACAAGGGAGAGAAAGTTATTTCGTATACGATTGAGAGGATTTCTCTGGAACAGGCGGCTATGACATTATCCAATACGATATTCACATTTGACGGTTCTGAAAAGAAACCGACTGTAACGGTAGTTTTAAATGGTAAAACACTTGTGCAGGATGTGGATTACGCATTGAGCTATGAGTCAAATATCAATGAAGGAACTGCCTATGCTGTCGTTCAGGGAATCAATCATTACACCGGTGCCGCCCGCATGAATTTTACGATTCTGCCATACAGTTCCGGAAAAGACAGCGTATACAGTAGGGACGATACACTGATCAGCCAGAATCTTCTTTATCACATCACAGATGAAGAAGAAGGAGAGGTAGAAATTTCCAGTACATCAAGTAAGGATCTGAAGCCCCTCAAGATTCCGGCCACGGTCACATGCGATGGAAAGACATACAAAGTTACCTCGATTGGGAAAAACGCATTTTACAAAAACACGAAACTGACATCAATCGTGATCGGCAATAACGTAACAAGCATTGAAGACTACGCATTTTACGGCTGCAAAAATGTTACGTCGATCAAGATGGGACGTTCGGTCGAGATCATCGGTGCCTCCTCGTTCCGCAAATGCACGAAACTGAAAAGTATCGTTTTACCGAAATCAATCGACGAACTGGGAAAGAACGCATTTTACGGCTGTAAAAAACTGCAGTCCATCACAATCAACGCAAACAGCGTCGTGGATATCGCAGATAACGCCATCAAAGGAATTTCGAAGAAAGCAATCATCAAAGTACCGAAAAAGCTGCTCAAGAATTATAAAAAGAAGCTGGGTACAAAAACCGGAAAGACGATGAAGCTCAAAAAGAAATAACAGATGGATGCCAAAAAATGAGATGTTAAATACGGAATAAATGTGCCAAAAAGAACTCCGATGATAAATGCGAACTTATCATCGGAGTCCTTTTATCCGATCAAAATCTTTGGCACGTTACTTCTTCACTACATCCATTAGCCTTCTCCTCTTCGACCGCCTCTGCCGCCGCCTGGAGTACTTTGTAATACGCTCCCTTCGCCTCTGTCGTACTCGCGAACAAAAGCGGATATTTTTCCCGTCTCCAAGAAAATCCATCGTACAGTCCCCAAAACGTCATACCTGTGATCTTGCCAGGATAATCCTTTCTCACCTCTAGAATCGCCTTCATCAGGTTATAATAGTAATCCATCTGCCTCTTCAACAGATTATCACTCGATCCCGCCGTCACGTCCAGCTCCGTGATCTGCACCTCGCGAAGCTTCTCGCAGGCCAGAAACTTTCTCAGCGTCGCCGCGTAATTTTCCACGGTCGGATAACTTACATCCAAATGGCTCTGCATGCCGATCCCGTCGCAAAGCATCTGATCCTGATTGATGTACTCGACCAGCTTCAGGATCGAATCGGATACCATGTACGTATTGTAGTCGTTATAGAACAGTGACACATCCTTCTTCCCATAGCTGTCCAAAATCTCCCTCGCATACGTAAACGCGCGTTTGATGTATACCGGTTCCGCGACCTGTTCATATTTTCCAGTATTTTTATCAAATTTATTATCGGGGTAATACACCTCATCCCAATACGATTTTACATAGCTGTTATCCTTATCCTGCTTATCATTATTGTGAAAATACTCATTGGCCACATCGTAGCAGTAAACGACGTCACATCCCAATTCCTGTTCTTTCAGCGTAATATACCGGATCACCGATTTAATGTAGTACTCGAGTCTCGCATCCATCACCTCCGGCGTAACCCAGTTCCCCTCGGCGTCAAAGTTCTCTTTAAACAGCCAATCCGGCGTCTGCTGGTGCCACACGAACGCATGGAAACGGATGCGCATGCCATTTTCAGCGGCCTTCTTCATGAAGATATCAAACTGTGAGTAATTGATCTGCGGACAAACCTCTTCCTTATAACTATCCGGCACATAATAATGTGGATCTGCCTTTGCCTCCGAGACAGGCATCGTCTGCGCCTTAAAATCCGTGGCAAAATAATCATTAAAATCTGTGCCCATATTCAAAAGGCGGCACGGCTTCGTCTCATTCTCCGGCGTGATGCTGTTGTACTGGCTCTTCGTAAACGCAAACATATCGCCGGC
The DNA here is from genome assembly GCA_910579145.1 of uncultured Eubacterium sp. Lineage (GTDB taxonomy): Bacteria > Bacillota > Clostridia > Lachnospirales > Lachnospiraceae > Eubacterium_F. The sequence goes on along the minus strand of CAJTTQ010000024.1, from coordinate 24,235 downwards.
GTTCTCAAAAATACTGCCGGAGGGCTCGATCTGGAAAATGTTCACCGATGTACCCACATTTCCAAAAAAACGCTGGTACGCCCCTTTCAGGCTGCCCTGGATCTCATACTTCGCACTTGCGTCCACGTCGTCTAAAACAGGGATCGGTTCCGGCGTCCCGGTCGATACCGGCGTCTGCGCAGGCGGTTGTGTCGCTCCTGGATTCCCCGGCTGCTGCGACTGCTGTGGAGCCGGCGGCGCCTGTGTATTCTGTATGGAAGGAACCGACGGCACTTTTCCCGTGTCGTCTTCTATTGACCGGTTCACTCTTTTTACTATTACATTACACTTCAGTGTTTTCTTCTTTCCATGATAGGAAAAGCGGCAAGTCAGCCTCGTCTGCCCGGCCTTTTTCCCCTTCACATTCACCGAAGCGCTCTTCACTTTGATCGTCGCCACTCTTTTATTGGTGATCGACCACTTGATCTTCTTCGCGCCCGCTTTGTTTTTCAGTGTGATCTTCGCCGATTTCCCTTCTTTGATCACCACTTTCTTTTTGCTAAGCCTTGGACCGGAAGCCGCTGACACCTGTTCCATACCCGGATGGGAATACCCCATTCCCGCCGCCATCGAAAAAAGCAATACGACCGCAGCCGTCTTTTTCATCTTACTATTCATCCCATTCTCCTTTTCTTTTGCAACCGGCTCCATTGCCACGCCGCCAAATATCTTCTCTGTTATTGTTTTCCTTTATTCTTCACTACCCGTTTCATCATCTCCACTTTCTGCTTCTCCGCCGGACTCATGTCCTTTGTCATGATTTCTAAAAGGACCGAAACCTCCTGCTGGGAAAACGAAAGGTTGTGAGCCTTCAGTTTCTGCATCGCCTCCATGATAAGCGGCACCAGGCTCTTCATATCCTTCCCATTCGCTTTCTCCTCCAGTTCCCGGATCACTTGAGCCTTCACCGGGTGCATATTCTTGAAAATGTCCTCCTGACCCGTCATCTCCCTGTTCCTCCCCGTTATTTTCCGCACTGCTCTCCGCCATCGCGGACATCATGACCGACACCATATCAAACATATCCTGCTGTTCTTTCGGCATCTGGCTTTTTAGCATATTCAGCATACCGTCCATACCCTGTCCGGCGCTGCCGGCCTCGTTCATCTGGTTCATCATCGTCATCATCGACATCACACGTTTCATCATAAAAAAGTTAAGGATCATATCAATGAACTTTTGCTCCCGCTGATGACAAAACCCACGGATGGAACGAAGCAGCCCTTCCACATCTATGATGTTCCCCACAGGAATATCCAAATAAGGAAGCGCCGCTTTTACTACCTGTATGCTCTTGTTGTCCAAAATCCGCCCTTCCCATTCGAACATCCGTCCTGGCTCCCGCACTGCATTCTTTTTATATAAATATGCAGAACAGGAAAAATAATGACACCGTTGATCATCAATATACAAGCCGTTCTTCCGAAATGCCCTCCAGCACCTCCGTCAGAAAACGGCCTGCCACATATTTTGCCATCGGCAGGTTTAAGTCCAGATAATTGCCGCATTCTTCCGGCGATGCCCCGGGGACTTTTCCTTCAAAGTCCCGGATATACGTAAACATTTCCGTTAAAAGCGGCACGATATCCACCGAATCATGATCGCCGGCCAGGATCAGGTAAAACCCGGTGCGGCATCCCATCGGGCCAAAATACACCGTCTTCTCACTCATGGCCGGGTGGTTTCTCAAAAACGTCGCCCCCAGATGCTCGATGGCATGAATCTCCGCCGTATTCATAACCGGCTCATAATTCGGCCTCGTCATCCGAATGTCAAACGTCGTCACAATATCGGTTCCGGTGCAATCTTTGCGCGATACGTAAACGCCCGGCAATAGTTTTAAGTGGTCCACGGTAAAACTCGCTATCGTTTCCATCGAACTGCCTCCTTATTTTATGATGCTGATCCACCCTTCCGGCGCTTCGATCCTTCCCTCCTGCATTCCGGTCAGGGTGTCATACAGCTTTTTCGTCACTTCACCCATTTCCTCCATACCGCTCGGGAAACAGATTTCCTTTCCGTGGTCTACGATCTTTCCGACCGGAGAGATAACTGCCGCCGTACCGCATAGTCCGCACTCCGCAAAATCTTTCACCTCATCTAAGAAAACCTCTCTCTCTTCCACTTCCATTCCGAGATGATCCCTCGCGATCGCCACGATAGAGCGTCTCGTGATCGAAGGCAGGATACTATCTGATTTTGGAGTAACCAGCTTGCCGTCTTTCGTAATGAAGATAAAGTTCGCTCCTCCTGTTTCTTCCACCTTCGTACGGGTCCTCGGATCCAGATACATATTTTCCGCAAATCCCTGATTATGCGCATCCACGATGGCATGAAGGCTCATCGCGTAATTAAGTCCTGCCTTGATATGACCCGTCCCGTTCGGCGCCGCGCGGTCAAAATCGCTGACACGAATCGTGATCGGCTTCGCGCCGCCCTTAAAATATGGCCCTACCGGTGTACAAAAAATCCGAAACTGGTACTCATCCGCCGGCGCCACGCCGATCACCGGGCCAATGCCAAACAAAAACGGGCGGACATATAACGTAGCACCCGAACCATACGGCGGCACATATGCTTCGTTGGCGCGCACCGTTTCCTTCACCGCCTCGACAAATCTATCTTCGGGAAATACCGGCATTTCCAATCGCTTTGCCGTATCTGCCATACGCTTTGCATTCATATCCGGGCGAAAGCATACGATATGCCCGTCTTTTGCCGTGTACGCTTTCAGTCCTTCAAAGCACGTCTGCGCATACTGCAGTACACAGGCGCACTCACTCATGGAAATCGTCGGATCATCGACCAGCGCCCCCTCATCCCATGCTCCGTTTTTATAATTCGCGACAAATCTCTTATCTGTTTGACGATAAGAAAATCCTATGTTTGCCCAGTCCAAATTTTTCTTTTCCATATGCACGTACTTCCTTTTCCTTTATTTTTGAGTTAAACCTTCCAGTCTTCCCTGTTTTTAAGTTTACTCCCTTGCCAGAAAACTGTCAAGAAAAAATCGCCCTCACCTATATCCCTGCCTATATCCCCCATATCTCACTCATAACGGTACACATATGCCTGTGATGCCCCCATAAACGCATCCCCAGCGAACCGGGTCTTCTGGCTGGCTTGTACGACTTTTAAATTCCGGCAGTTCTGAAAGCACCTTCCCTTTACCCGGACCATACTTTTCGGAAGGACGACCACCTCCACCTGCGCCCCGTAAAACGCGGAAGTAGCAATCTGTATCACCTCCTCATCCAGTTCCACTTTTTTCTTTTTCCGTCCCTGCGGATACGCTTTGAGAAAACGGCCAAAATCCGTGTACAGCGCACCATCTTTCACGAGATATTGTGACTGGCACTCTGGCATCTCAAAAGCTGTTAACGAAGAACATCCCAAAAAAGGATTGATGTCCATCGTCTCGAGCGCCGACGGCAGCCGGAGTTTTTTCAACGATTCACAATCGTAAAATGCCTTCTCCTGAATTTCCTGCACCGTATCTGGAATGTGGATTTCCGTTACATTCCGGCACTTGTAAAAGCTATACGAACCAATCCTCACAACCGGATACTGTTTCCCCTTATAAAGAACGGCCTCCGGTATGGTAACCACACCCGCATATGTATCATCCATGCCAGCTCTCCACGTTTCCCCATCCGGTAGATAGGAAGTTATGACACCACCATTTGTAGCCGCGATTCCTTTTTGGATCAAAATCTTAAAGCACAGCTCGACTCCTTCCACCGTCTGTACCGTCACATACGAGCGTGCCCCGAATGAATCTTCATCCAGGACTTCCACCACATCCACGGCCTCATACTCCTCCATAGTATCTTCGCCATCTGAAGTCAAAACATCCCCCTTCGATCCGCCGCCATTTTCCGCTGCCGGATAACCGCCTTCCATCCATAGAACACCATCCGCAGGCATCGTAAAAATAAGCATGGAACTCAACGCTGCCACCCCGTACATCGCATAATTCCACTTTTTTACCCCCCGGTATCCCATAATCATAACGATCCTTTCCCGAATCGCGCTTTGGGCAAAACCACTATAGGCAGATTCCCCGATCACTTCTTTCGATGCCAGACTGATCAGCACATTGGCATAATCTTCACGGCCGGATTCCCCTACCTGGCGGATCACCTTCTCATCACACGCCATCTCCAGATCCCGGTTACAGCACAGATACATCATCCACGCAAAAGGATTGAACCAGTGGATACACACGGCTAAAATAATAAGGAACTTATTCAGATTATCATGATGGTCAATATGGATTTTTTCATGGATCAGAATAAATTTAAACTGCTCTCTCGATAAATTCATATAATATTTCGGAAGAAGTACTTTCTGGTGAAAGATGCCAAATGTCACCGGCGAAGAAATACGGTCTGATACAAATACCCGGATTCCCATAAACGTAAACATTTCTTCATCTATATCCGGTACTTTCTGAATCGGGAGCGCTTCCCGGAGAACCCGCCCCCATATAATATAACGTACGACAAAAACAATAGCCGTCACACATGCCCCCATACACCAGATCCATACGAAATCCGAAAAAGGTATGTCCTGCAGCCAGCCATACACCGCCTCCGCATCACCTGGCCATCCGACAGGCACAACCACGCCGATCGGTAAAATAAGGCGTATTAAAACAATTGTCCACGCAAGTGTAAAAAAGATACGATGAATTTTAGTTCCAAAAAAACCGCGCACCAACAGCAACAAAACAATTAAAATAGTAGAAATAACACTAATATATAAAATATTATGCTCAAATACGATTCTCATTTAAGTCGATTTACCATATCCTTCAAATTATTTATCTCATTGTCTGACAGTTTTCCCCCGTCCAAAAAAGCGGCAAAAAACTTTTCCTTCGATCCGTCAAACATTTTTTCCACCAGCTCATTTGTTTCATAATCCTGCACCTGTTCTTTTGTAATGACAGCCGTGCACTGGAATTTTGGCTCTGTGCGCTCAATAGCTCCCTTGGCAATACATTTTTTGATGACCGTATATGTCGTATTCCGGTTCCATCCGATACTGTCTCGCAGCACTTTCACCACTTCCCCTGCAGTCATCGTACCATGTTCCCAAAGAACCTCCATCACTTTTTTTTCAGAATCAAATAACTTGTAATTATCCTCTCTCATCTTGCCCTCCCTTTCATGCGTATCAACAGTTCTTTTTGACCATCATTTTTTAAAATTATATCATGAAGCATAGAAAAAAACAAGAGATGATAAAATATCTCTTGACACTAAAAGTCGTGTGTTATATCATAGAATTGCACATAGTTTTTAAAACCACGTCAAGTAAATTTGATTACAACGAAAGGAAGTTAATATTATGGGATGCGCAGAGGGTAAAAAATTTGATCTGGTCGGAATCGAAGACCGGTATATGGAAACAACATTAGACGAAAACGGAATTTTAAAAACAATTTCTTATAAGAATGATGAAAATTTTAACTTTGCTTATGACGTGGTCGATGTGATGGCAAAAAAATGCCCGGATAAGCTTGCGATGCTCCACATATCAAGAGACGGGCGCGAGCGCCGGTTTTCATTTCGGGACATGGCAAAATATTCCAATATGGCCGCCAATTATTTCAGCTATCTTGGGATCCGCAAAGGCGACAAGGTCATGCTCGTTCTGAAACGCCATTTTCAGTTTTGGTTTTCCCTGCTCGCCCTTCACAAAATCGGCGCGATCGCCATTCCTGCCACAAATCTTCTGACAAAAAAAGATTTTGAGTACCGCTTCAAAGCAGGTGACGTAGACGCTATTGTATGTACAGCCGACGGAGACGTATCGCGGGAAGTGGATAAAGCTGCCCACACCAATTCCAAACTGAAAACAAAGATCATGGTCGGAGGCGCCAGAGAATCATGGCACTGTTTTAACAAAGACATCCGGTATTTTTCCGCAAACTTCTCCCGTCCTGAAAACGCGCCCGGCGGCGATGATACGATGCTCATGTTCTTCACCTCTGGAACGACCTCTTATCCAAAGATCACGACTCACAATTACCGCTATCCGTTAGGACATTATGTGACGGCAAAATACTGGCATCAGGTCGATCCAGACGGCATCCATTTTGCCATATCGGATACCGGCTGGGGAAAGGCCCTTTGGGGGAAGATTTACGGGCAGTGGCTTTGTGAAGCGCCTGTTTTCACTTATGATTTTGACGATTTCGACGCAAAAGAAATTTTGCAGATGATCGAAAAATATCACATAACGACATTTTGCGCGCCGCCGACGGTATACCGTGTCATGGTACACTTAAAGCTTGAAAATTACGATTTGTCTTCGCTGCAGAATGTCACGACAGCCGGCGAAGCTCTGAACCCGAAGATCTTTGAGAAATTCAAAGATAAAACCGGATTTGATATCATGGAAGGATTCGGGCAGACAGAGACGACGATGCTGATCGGAAATATAAAAGGAATGGTACCGCGTCCCGGCTCGATGGGCAAGCCAAACCCATTGTATGACATTTCTGTCATGCGGCCGGATGGAACAATGGCAGACCCGGGCGAGGAGGGCGAGATCGTCGTGGGAACGGCAGACGGCACACCAAACGGACTCTTTACCGGATATTTCAGCGATGAAGATAAGACATCATCCGTCTGGTATGACGACTACTATCACACCGGAGACACTGCCTTTATGGACGAGGACGGCTATCTTTGGTATGTCGGACGCGTAGACGACGTGATCAAATCTGCCGGATACCGGATCGGACCTTTTGAGATCGAAAATGAGATCATGAAGCTTCCGTATGTCCTCGAATGCGCGGTGACTTCTGTGCCGGACCGTCTCCGCGGGCAGGCGATCAAAGCCACGATCGTCCTCGCCGAAGGGGAAGAAGGCGACGAACACATGAAAAATGATATCGTCAAATATCTGAAGAAAAATATCGCTTCTTATAAATGGCCGAAAATAGTTGATTTTGCCAAAGAACTGCCAAAAACGATCAGCGGAAAAGTGCGGCGGGCCGAGATCAAGAAAAATGACTGGGCTGCCGGACAGGAAGACGTGCCGACGGTAGCCACCGAAGAACAGCCGGACGAACCGGAATCCTCTTCTGGAGATACGGATGAAACCTGATAACGTATTGATTTTTATCCTGGTCCTGATCGGCCTCTGCCTGAGCGCCGTCATTTATCTTCCCCGCGCCGGTTCTGGCAGCCGTGTAGAGGTCCGGATCAACGGCGACGCCGTGGCCTCGTATCCGCTCTCCTCTGCACGCACGGAAACCATTTCCAATCCAGACGGCGGATCCAATACCGTGGAGATCAAAGACGGCGCCGCCTATATGAAAGAGGCTGACTGCCCGGACAAAGTCTGCGTCGGCATGCACCGCATATCGAAGCCTGGGGAAACGATCGTGTGCCTGCCCCACAAGCTTGTCATCGCCATCGTCAGCGCGGATGCTGATGCTGACTCCTCTGTGCCTGACGCCGTGACAGGGAAATAAAAATCCGTTACAAATATGCCGCTTTAGGGGAGGTTGTGCCAACGATGAACCGGATCCGACAGATCTCTGAATTTTCTATTTACACTGCACTGGCATTTATTTTTGGCTATATTGAAAATCTAATCCCTCTGCCGGTACCTTTTCCCGGCATGAAGATCGGATTCGCTAATTTAGTCCTGATGATCGTATTATATAAGAAGAACTTTCGGTACGCGTTTGGTATATCCATGCTGCGCAATCTGCTAAATGCCATTACGTTCGGCAGCCTGTTCAGCCTGCTATACAGTCTCGCCGGCAGCATACTCAGCCTTTTTGCTATGGCTGGGATGAAAAAGATACGGTCATTTTCCATCGTATCTGTCAGCGCGTTTGGGGGGATCGTGCATAACATGGGACAACTGATCGTTGCCGCGTGTCTTGTTGGCTTTTCCTCCATCATCTGGTATATGCCGATCCTGTATTTTTGCGGCCTGATCACAGGCATCCTGATCGGCACGATCAGCGCGCAGTGCCTGGAGCGGATTCCATCCTGATAGACATGTAACACCACCTTTAGTTACTAATTTATTTATAAATAATATATATTTTTTTTCTACATTTTTCACACAACGTATATTGACTTTTATCAAGACAACTGATAAAATGTGTAAGTAACAAGAACAGAAGAAGGAGAATTAACATTATGAAGGACATGGGAATCGTAAGACAGTTAGATATGTTAGGCCGCATTACCATTCCAATTGAACTTCGGCGTTCTCTCGGAATTGCTGACAGAGAGTCCTTAGAAATCTATACCGAAGACAATAAGATCATATTGACGAAACATGAAGCCGGTGACATTTTTACCGGATCACAGGAAGACTTGATCGAGTATCATGGAAAACTGGTTTCCAAGCAGTCGATCGAGGAATTATCAAAGCTAGCTGGTTTAATTTAATCATATATCCCTTTAGTGTGGCAGGAGCCCCCCTAGACTCCTGCCTTTCCTTTTGCCTGTCATTACCATATTTTTCTAGTTTTTTTCTCTGAAAGAAACGCAATATAGGCATTGTAGTTCATCATTTTCTCTTCCCTATGAAAGCAGTCCCTTATACACCTGGTTCTTCGTCATCCCTCTCTCTTTCGCCACCGCCCTCATCGCCTCATTTCGTCCCATCCCCTGCGACAGATAGCGCTCCATATGGTCGCCCAGCGGCACCTCGTTCCACTTCTCCCTCTCCTTTAACTCCAACTCCAGGGCATCTGCCCCCTCTACTACAAACACAAACTCGCCTTTCGGCTCATTGTCGCGGTAATAGGCGGCCGCCTCCGCCAACGTACACTGCAGCACGGATTCATGCCTCTTCGTCAGTTCGTGGCAGACCGCGATCTTCCTCTGCCCGGGCAGCACCTCCGCCACCGCTTCCAGCGTTTTCCGCAGACGATGGGGCGCCTCATAAAATACAGTCGTGTACGTCGTTTCCGCGAGCCTTTTTAACACCCTCTCCCGCTCTTTCGTTTCCTGTGGGAGAAATCCCTCAAAGGCAAAATTTCTCGTCGGCAGGCCCGATAACGTGAGCGCCGTGACGACCGCCGAGGCCCCCGGCAGGGAAGTGACCGGAACGCCGGCCTGATACGCCGCGAGCGCAAGCTCTGCTCCGGGATCGGAGATCGCCGGCGTCCCGGCATCGGTCACCAGCGCAATCTCCTTTCCCTCCAGCAATTCCTTTACGAGCACCGGCGTTTTTTGGAATTTATTGTGCTCGTGATAGCTGGTAAGCGGCGTTTTGATATGAAAATGATTGAGCAGCTTGATCGTCTGCCTCGTATCCTCTGCCGCGATCAGATCCACCTCTTTTAATACACGCAGCACACGCAGTGTAATATCTTCCAGATTTCCGATCGGCGTAGCGCAAAGATATAATGTTCCCATATATATTTCTCCTTCTAACATCTAATACAGTTCCCGCACCTCTTGTGTGTATTCATTGACTGCTTTGTATACGATCAACGGTTTTTCCACGGTCATCCCCGGATTCCCGCCCCGTGTCCCCTCGATCAGGACCATATTCGGCTCCCTGTCCACGTATGGATAGACGAGGCGCATCCGCTTTGGTTCCAGGGCGTATTTTGTCATCGTATTCATGATCTCACTCAGGCGGAACGGCCGATGCACCATAAAAAAATGTCCCCCCGGTTTGAGAAGCTTTGCGCTCTCACGCAGGACATCATCGAGCGAACAAAGTAATTCATGTCTGGCGACCGCCTTATGCCCCGCCTCATTTGTCAGTCCGTGCGAGTGCATCATATATGGCGGATTGGTCGTAATAACATCAAAGGAAGCCGCCTCAAAATACGAAGATGCTTCCTTGATATCACCGATCGTTATATGTACCCGGTCCTGCAGACCATTATAGCGGATACTGCGGTTCGCCATCTCCGCTATATCCGCCTGGATTTCCAATCCCTCAAAATAGTTTCCTTCCGTCTTTGCAGTCAGAAGGATCGGGATCACCCCGTTCCCTGAACAAAGATCCAGTACTCGGCTTTGTTTCGGCACTCTCACAAACCCAGTCAGCAAAACGGCATCCATGCCAAAACAGAACCAGTTCGGATTCTGAATGATCATCAGTCCATCCCGCTGTAAATCGTCGAGCCGCTCCCCCGGCAGAAGCGGCACCTTTTCAGAAACAGGGGAAGAATGCTCCTTTTCTGTTTTTCCCGTGCGGATCGTTTGTTCATCCATATGTTTCCTGCGCTCCGTCTGTCCCATCAGATCTTTGACTTTCCTTCCTTCTTCTCCATCGCTTCCAGTTTTTTCAGTTCCTTATCGGTCTCGGAGGCATGGCGGTCACGGCGCCGCTCCTGGCGAAACTTTAATTCGTCTGCCGAATACTCCCGGACTTCTTTTTCATCGTCTTCCAAATTGACGATGACTTTGACTTTCTGCTTCAGAACACTGACGCTCTGCACTTCACCGGACAGTCCGTCCGGCGTCTTCACACGGCTGCCCACATTCGGCAGATGGCTGTTCAGTTCCTCGTAGGCTTCCTCTTCGTTTTTCAGGCAGCACATCAACCGGCCGCACACACCTGATATTTTCGTGGGGTTCAAAGAAAGGTTCTGCTCTTTTGCCATCTTGATGGATACCGGCGCGAACTCGGACAAATACGAGTGGCAGCAAAGCGCGCGCCCGCATATCCCGATACCGCCCCGCAGCTTCGTCTCGTCGCGGACGCCGATCTGACGCAGTTCGATCCTCGTGCGGAACACCGAGGCCAGATCCTTTACGAGTTCGCGGAAATCAATGCGCCCGTCCGCCGTAAAATAGAACAACAGCTTATTTTTATCAAACGTATACTCCGCCGCGATCAGTTTCATCTCCAGGCCGTGTTTGCTGATTTTCTCGAGACAGATGGCAAACGCGTCCTTTTCCTTCTCCCGGTTTTTGGATTCATTCTCTTCATCCGCTTTCGTGGCAACCCGTATGATACCTTTGAGCGGGGCAACGATTTTTTCTTCCGGCATCTGTGTCGGCGGAAGGACTACCGTACCATATTCCACGCCCTTGGCCGTCTCCACGATGACGTGCGTTCCCCTCTTGATATTTTCGTGTTTTCCCGGGTCAAAATAGTAGATTTTCCCCGCCTGCCGAAACCGGACTCCAATGATCGTTTTCACTTTATTTTCCTCCTATTGCTTCATTGCCAAAAGCATTAACTCCATCGCGACCTCAAAATTTACGTTTGCCTTCAACCGGAGCTTCGCTTTATCAAAAGCACTTAAAATTTCCTCTATTTTTTCATAATCCCGCTGGTTCGCCTCGGACGAGATCGCGCGGTACTCCCCCTGGAAGATCAAATGGTTCATATTCTTTGTCGCCTTAAATAGCAATACATCCCGGTACCACAGTACCATGAGATCGATGTAATCTTTGGCATCCGCTTTATCCTCGCCCACTTCCTTAATGATCTCGAGCATCTCCGAAACATCCATAGTATGCACATTTTTCAGTATCCTTAATACTTTATCGCGCTTTTCCTCAAAGTCTTCGGATTCGATATAGCGGATCGCTTTCCCCAGATTTCCCTGGGCGAAAATAGCGCTCGTGCGCGCGCGGTAATCGACCACATCGTATTTTTCAATCAGATACTTTTCGACTGCTGCCGTGGAAAGAGGACGAAATTCCAATTTCAGGCAGCGCGACTGTATCGTCGGCAGGATGGCATCCATATTGCTCGTAAGAAGAAGGATGATCCCGTATTCCGGCGGCTCCTCGATCGTCTTTAAAAGAGCGTTCTGCGCGGCCTCCGTCATGCGGTCCGCCTCCGGCACGATAAATATTTTATAGGGACTGGAAAATGGCTTGATCGCGATCGAACTATTAATCTTTTCGCGTATATCATCCACTCCGATGCTCGACAGTTCCCGGTTCACCCAGATCACATCCGGCTGGTTGCCCGATTCCATCTGCTTGCACGACGGGCAGTCGCCGCACGGCCGGTTATTGATCTCGGACTGGCACTGCAGCCCGGCCGCAAATGTTTTCGCCATCGTCTCCTTTCCACAGCCCACCTCGCCGTGGAAAATATAGGCGTGAAAAGGCTTGTCCCCACGAATCGCCATCTGCAAATGCTCTTTAATATCCTCATGTCCCATGATCTCTGAAAATAAAAACATAGCAACCGCCTCCTTTATCTGTTATCTGTGTGTTTCCGGATTCAGGTAAGAATATCGAGCAGAAGCCCACGTATCTCATCGATCTTACCTAATATCGCAAGATGATCTTTTTCATCTTTCATCAGCTCCTGCGCCAGTTCGTCAAGTGCCGAATTGACCCGTTTGATCATTCCGTATACCCGGTGCCGTCCCCGTCTGTCCAAAAAGTTCTCCCTGCTGAATTTATGAGACCGGCTGACAATCTCATTCATAAACTCCTGGATCAGCTTCCGGTAATGTTTCATGTCCCTTACATCCATATGCTTGCCCAGCTTTTTCCCCTGCATCGTAATATCTTCCATCATCAGGGTGAGCCTGGCCTGGAGTCCGTCCTCCTCCAGTGAGCTCATCAGGGTGAACTTAAAATCCTCACTGGTTTCCTGAACCGGTCTCGCCGTCTGCGCCATCGTCGGCTGCTGAATCTGATCAATCTTAATGTCCACGGTCTCATCTCCTCCCAGGAATCTGTTCTACTCTCCATTGTAACATTTTTTTCGCATTTAATCCAGTCCAACATGCGTGCTGCCATAAATAAGTTTTTCAATATGCTCTACCGCCTGCTCGCAATCCTTATTTATGATCCGAATTTCGATGCCTGCCTCCTGCAGTTTCTCCTCTGAGAAATCTTCTTCATCCGCCAAAAAACGCCGGCACAGCTCCGGCACACACGGAGTCGTCTGCGCTCTCTCCCTCGCCACCGCCCGCTCAAGCCTTTCTATATCATCCACCTCGATATAGAGCGGAACTATTTGTTCCATGCCAAATACTCCCTGCAGCTTTTCGTATCCGGCCAGCGTAGAGATCAAAAGGTAATCACCCGTCGAAAAATCAATCTGTCCGTCGTCTGCCGTGAAATAAAACCACGGCCCCAGCACGGTATTGTACTGCCTGCACTCGATGATCTTTCCCTGCTCTTTCATCTCATACATCTCTTCTTTGGAGACAAAAAAATATTCTTTCCCATAGGTCTCCCCTTTCCGGATCGGCCTCGTCGTATAGGTGACGATTTCTTTTAACTCTGGATGGCGCTCCTTGATCTTTTTGTACAATGTATCTTTTCCCGTCGCGCTTTTTCCCATGATCACAAATAATTTTCCCATATCCATCCTCCTTTTTCCCTACCATTTTCTTCGTGTGGGTTTCATTTCCCATTTTGCCCGTTCACGCGTTCTGCCACAGGGCCTTCTCCTCCTGTTTCCCTACCATTTTCTTTGTGTGGGTTTCATTTCCCATTTTGCCCGTTCACGCGTTCTGCCACAGAACCGGCTCCTCCTGTTTTCACGACATCCGCACACCCGTTTTCCACGCCGTCTATCGCGTACCCCATGCCGATACCAGCCTGTATCGTCCGAATCATTTCCCCGGAAAAAACCTCTCCCTGAACGAGTAACGGAATCCCGGGCGGATATAACATCACATCTTCCGCCGCAACGCGCCCTTCTGCCTGTTCAAGCAGTACGCGCTCGCGTGGACAAAAAGCAGCCTCGTAACTGTACATGGCCCTCTCCGGTTTCTGCCATATATATCGGATACGATCCCTGTCAAATATAGAGGAAAACCCACAGTCATCTTTTTCTACCCGCGACAGTCCGGCGTCAATTTCCTTCAATGCCGCTCCCAGCCTCTCAAACGACTGCGCCTCGTCACAGACGCTCGTCATAGCGATACAGTAATCCCCGAGGCTCATCTCTGTCTCGATCCGGTATCTCGTCCGCAGACACTCTGCCAGTTCCTTCCCTGACATCCCCGTGCGGTCGGCGGCGATCACGATCTTCGATCGTTCCTTCCTGGGAGAATCAAACAGGTACAACCGCTTCAACTGTTTCATTTCCTCCTCAAACTGCCGGAGATTATCTACATACCGATCAAACGCTTCCTGCCCTTCCCTCTCAATATATGCAAAACACCGATCGATGCCAGCCATCAGCACGTAAGACGGACTGCTCGATTGAAACGTCTGCAGGCACCATTCGAGACGCTCTTTGGAGATCCGGCCAAAACGGGCGTGAATGACGGCCGTCTGCGTGAGGGACGGCAGCGTCTTGTGCAGACTCTCCACGACGAGATCCGCTCCCGCCTCCACCGCTGTTTCCGGAAACGAAGGATGCCAGTTAAAATGTGCGCCATGCGCCTCGTCCACGATGAGCGGCACCCCGTAACGCGCCGTCACCTCCGCGATCTCCCGGAGCGGGGATACGATCCCCTCATACGTGGGCGACACGAGTATAACGCAGCGTACATCCTCATAGCTGCGCAATACCTGTTCTACGGACTGCTCCGAAAGGATCCCGGGAATGCCGAGGCGCCCGAGGTCCCCGCCGGTCTCTTCTGGGTACATGTATACAGGGCGAAGTTCCAGCAGACGAATGGCGTGATAAACCGATTTATGGCAGTTGCGCGCCACTGCGATCCGGTCCCCGTGCCGGCAGCAGGCCGCGATCGCGGAAAGAATCCCGCCCGTGCTCCCATTGATGAGAAGGTACGACTTTTCCGAGTGGTACTTCTCTGCGACCCAATCCATCCTGCGCCGGATCATCCCCTCGGGATGATGCAGGTCATCCATCCCCGCCACTTCGGTCACGTCGATCCCGTACGGATTTTCCATCACAAAGGACGGATTTCTCTTGTGTCCCGGCATGTGCATCGGCAGGATCCCCTGCCGGCCGTATCCGGTCAGTGTTTCATACAAACCTGTTTCCATCGCAGCCTCCGAATGTTTCTCTCACAAAATGTGTTGTATTTTACATGATACTCGTTTATAATGATGAATGAATAAATACAGACGAAAAGCCACAGGGTCAGACACTGACAAAAACCTGCGGCGGAAATGAGGAACCATATGAACCAAATGATCGCAGACCAGTTTTCACAACAGTCCATCACGAGCATGGTCATTATCGCTCTTTTATGCACGGCCATTCCCTTTCTCTTTTTAGGGTACTACAAATCCAGGACAAAAACGAAGACGAAGATTTCTTCTTTTTTCATCGGCATGGCATTTTATATCGCCTTTGCCTTTTTCGGGGAACAGTTGTTTCACATACTCATTTTAGGCGGACTTTCCCTGTCCGGATTTTTAACGCCGACGAACCATCCGGTGTATTACGCCGTGTACGGCGCCGTCGTCGCCGGTATCTTTCAGGAAACCGGGAAATACATCGGGTTAAAGAAATGTATGAATTCCCGCCAGGGCAGGGAAAACGCGTTCCTGTTCGGATTCGGCCACGGCAGTTTTGAAACGATCGCCTACGGCAGTTCCCTTACGATGGGAAATATCGTCATCGCGTTTTTGGTAAATTCATTCGGTATCGACGGCTATTTCGAGAAACTGGGCATCACCGGCGAAGACGCCGTCGCACAGACGGAGGCCATCCAGCAGCTGATCGCCATCCCGCCGTCAGACCATATTGCCGCCGGGATCGAGCGTCTCCTCGCCCTCGTGTTCCAGGCTTCCCTCGCCATCTTTATTTACCTCGCCATCCAGCACAAGGAATTAAAACATCTGTTTCCGATCGCCATCGTCCTGCACATCATCGGCTACCTGCCAGCCAACCTGACAAATGTAGGCATTCTAAACAATACGATGATCAGCCTCTGCCTGACCGGAACCGTCGTCGTATTTACTGCGGCGTATGCGTATCGGATGTATCATCAGCTGGAAAAATCGTAATCCCTTTCAAAAGTCCTGCCAGCGATGTCGTCGCCTCCTCATCGGTATATTCCATCGACACGTCATCGGCAGGATTTTCCGCTTCATCGAGTTCCGGCGCCAGATCTTCTGCCTCCTTCATACTGAGGCGGATCTTTCCGTCGGCCACATCCAGCACCTTTACTTTTACCTTCATACCAAGTTTCACCACTTCTTTTGGTGATTTCAAAAATTTGTGACAGATCTGGGAAATGTGTACCAGTCCTGTCAACCCGTCGCCAATCTCCACAAAACAGCCATACGACTCTATCCTCGTCACCGTTCCTTCTGTCATATACCCTTTTTGCAGGGCGTTCAGCTTCTTTTCGTAAATACCCGCCGCTTCTTCTTTCGCCACCTCTTTGGCGGACAATACGAGCTTATCCGCGTCCTCGTCCGCGGTGATCACGCGTACTTTCAGCGTTTTTCCCACATAATCAGGCAGTTCTCCCTCTTCCACATACGAAAGTGCCAGTTTGGACGCCGGAATAAATGCCCGGATCCCGTTTACATAAGCTACCACGCCGGCATTGACCACTTCCTTTACTTTCACTTCATAAATACGTCGGCTTTCCAGCGCCTCGCGCAGTGAGGCCCAGCTCTCCGTTTTCCGTGCCTGTTTGAGCGACAAAACCGTCCGTCCCATCTCATCCTCGTAAAGTACCATCACGCGCAGCTCATCCCCTACCCGAATCTCGTCCATCGCATGGAAATCCGGATCATCGCTATATTCCTCCGCCGGGATGACTCCCTGTGAAAATGACTGCAGGTCTAAGATAACTTCTTCCTCCTCGACGGAAACTACCGTTCCCCGGATGATGTCCCCCTCCTGAAATGTCACAAAAGAGGCGTTGATCTCGTCCTCGAAATCCGCCATTGTCTCCTGTCCTGTTTCTTTTATTTCTTCGCTCATTTTTTTCCTCCATTCACACTTTCTTCAACTAGCAGATCCGCCAGCTTCGCAAACTCCGAAAGTCCCAGCTTTTCCCCGCGGATATTGGCATCCAGTCCCGCTTTTTCGATCGCCTCCGCCGCCTGCGCCTTCGAAAACGACAATTCGCTGCTATTTGCAATTCCGTTTTGCAGCGTCTTTCTCCGCTGGTTAAAAGACGCCCGGATCAGCCGGAACATAAGCTTTTCATCTGCCACCCGCACCGGCGCTTCCTCCCGGCACTCAAGACGGATCACCGCGCTTCCCACCTTCGGCCGCGGCATAAAACAATTGGGCGGCACAAAGGCAGCGATATATGGTTTCGCGTAGTACTGGACAGCCAGCGACAACGCGCCGCAGTCCTTGCTCCCCGGCTGCGCCTTCATCCGGTCCGCCACCTCTTTCTGCACCATCACCGTCACATTGGCGAGCGGCACCCGGCTCTCAAATAATTCCATAATAATCGGCGTGGTAATATAATACGGCAGATTGGCCACGACCTTGATCGGTTTTCCAGCGTTATAGGTCTGCGCGATCTCCCGGATATCCTGTTTCAAAATATCCCCATTTCGCACTTCCACGTTTTCATACGGTGACAGTGTTTCGTGCAGGATCGGGATGAGGTTTTTATCTATTTCCACCGCCAGCACCTGTCTGGCGCGTTCGCACAAATACTGGGTGAGCGTACCGATCCCCGGCCCGATCTCAAGCACAAAATCGTCCTCTGTGATCTGTGCCGCATCGACGATCTTATCCAATACGTGGGGGTCTATGAGAAAATTCTGACCAAACTTTTTCTTAAACTGAAATTCGTGTTTTTGCAAAACCTGGATCGTTTCTTTCGGGTTACTGAGTTTTTCCATGCCTTTCCTTTCTTTATGCTGTTTACGATCGTTTATCCAACCGGTACAGGCGTCTTGCGTTCTGCTCGGTGATGTCAATGACTTCTTCGGCTGTCATCCCTTTGATACGGGCAATCTCATCGACGACATAACCTAGCTTCGACGAATCGTTGCGTTTGCCCCGGTACGGCTCGGGCGAAAGGTACGGGCAGTCCGTTTCCAGTACGATATGTTCGATCGGGACCGCTTCCACCGTTTCCTTTAACTTTCTGCCATTCTTAAATGTCACGACGCCGCCGACTCCGATGAAATAACCCATTTTTACATATTCCAGCGCCATTTCTTTGGCATACGAATAACAATGGATCACCCCGCCGCATTCGTACGCTTTCGTCTGGCATATGATCTTCATCGTGTCTTCGGCGGCCTCCCGGCTGTGGTAGATCACAGGAAGATCAACTTCCTTTGCCAGCGCGATCTGTTTTTCAAACCATTGTCTCTGTACGGGCGGCTCCGTATCTTTCCAGTGATAATCGAGCCCGATCTCACCGACCGCTACGACCTTCTGGTCCGCAGCATGGGCGCGGAGCCACGTCAGATCCTGCTCCGTCATGCCGTGTGTCTCACTGGGATGAACGCCGATCGCCGCGTACACATTTTCATAACATCCTGCCAATTCCAGCGCCGCCCTGCTCGTCGCCATATCCGCGCCTACCGTGACCACCGTACCGACTCCTTTGCGGGGAAGGCCGGTGATCAGTTCCTCCCGGTCGCTGTCAAACGCTTCATCATCGTAATGGGTATGTGTATCGAAAATCATGTTTACCTCCTAATTTCCCATGTCAGCGCTTTGCAGCTGCGCAATTTCTTCTTTATAAGGCGGCTGCGATTTTTTCGGGTCGTCCTCGTCTTTGATATACGGCGTCTCTAAGATTTTCGGAATATGAAGGAACCGCTCATCCGAAACCACTTTATAGATCGTATCGAAGCCAATGCTTCCCTTTCCGATGTTCTCGTGCCTGTCTTTATGCGAACCGAGGGGGTTTTTGCTGTCGTTGATATGGAAGACCGCAATCTGCGAAAGTCCGATCACTTCATCGAACTGCTGCATCACGCCCTCGTAATCATGGACAATATCGTACCCCGCATCGTTTACGTGGCACGTATCAAAACACACCCGAAGTTTTTCCGGGTACTTCACGCCGTCATAGATCGCACGCAGTTCCTCGAATGTTCTGCCGATCTCCGTTCCCTTCCCCGCCATCGTCTCCAATGCGATATTGACCGGCATGTCAGGCGTCATCACGAGATCCAGTCCCTTGATGATCTGCGCGGTGCCTGCCTCTACGCCGGCTCCTACATGCGCGCCCGGATGCAGCACGAGGACATCCGAACCCATCGCCGCGGTCCGCTTGATCTCGATGCCTAAAAATTCCACCGCGATATCAAACGTTTCCGGCTTCACCGTATTAGCCAGATTGATAATATAAGGAGCGTGTACGACAAAGGTTTCGATGCCGTTTTCTGCCATATACTGTTTCGCCGCCTCGATATTTAATTCCTCTACTTTTTTTCGTCTCGTATTCTGCGGCGCGCCCGTATAGAGCATGAAAGTATTCGCGCCGTACGATACCGCCTCTTTGACTGAATTAAGCATCATATCCTTCCCACTCATTCCCACATGTGAGCCTAATAAAAACATAGTTTTCCTCATTTCTGCGCTGCCTTTTGCGCATAATGCAATGTTTGTGTCGCAGCGCAGACACAAACTTGCCGAGTGAAAAATTTATTTTTCACTCTTTTCCTCCATTAAATGTTAAAAAATCT
The DNA here is from genome assembly GCA_910579145.1 of uncultured Eubacterium sp. Taxonomy (GTDB): domain Bacteria; phylum Bacillota; class Clostridia; order Lachnospirales; family Lachnospiraceae; genus Eubacterium_F. The sequence continues at coordinate 4,718 of CAJTTQ010000024.1, read as the reverse complement.
GCTTCCTATTCTTCTGAAAAAAATTCTCCCACGACCCGTTCCAACGACACCTGGTCTGCTGCCGCCATCAACTCCCTCGACGAGTGCATCGCCAGCACCGGCACCCCCATATCGACGATCTTCATCGGCAGATATTTCGATGCAACCGCCCCGAGCGTCCCGCCCTGCGTCGCATCCGACCTGCTCGCAAATTTCTGATAGGGGATATCCGCGTTTTCCATCAGCATCATCATACTTCCGACCGCTTCACTATTGGTAACATAATTCTGCGCGCTCGAGCGCTTGATCACGACACCCTTTCCGAGCGGGTTTTCATTGGTCGGATCCGCTTTCTCCGCCTTATTCGGATGAAAACCGTGCGCGACGTCAAGTGAGAGGGCAAATCCATTGACAAACGCCGTTTTCGCCGCCCCATCCCCTGCACCGAGCGCGCCATACAGTTTCTCGATCACCATTGACAGCAGGACCGAATCCGCCCCCTGCCTCGTTCTGCTGCCGATCTCCTCGTTATCAAACAGAACCACGCCATTGATGCCGTTCTCCCGCCCGGACCCGCATATTCCGTGCAGGCACGCCTCCACCGAAGTGATATTGTCCAAACGCGGCGCCGAGATCATATCCTCCTGAAAACCAATGACATCCCCGGCGTCACAATTGTATAAATACAGCTCATAATCCAGTATTTCCGAAACCGATACATTCATCCGGCGGGCGAGCATCTGCATAAAAAACTGCTCGTCCACCTCGTTTCCGCCCACACAGGCGATCGGCATCATATCCGTCTGGCGGTTCAGTTCCACACCCTTATTTACATCCCTGTTCAGGTGGATCGCCAGATTCGGTATCGTAAACAGCGGTTTTTTCATATCAATGATCCGCGCCTCCGGCTCAAACGTGCTGTCCGTTTTCAAAATGACTTTTCCCGCCGCCGAAAGCGGCCGGTCAAGCCATGTATTTAATATCGGCCCGCCGTATATTTCGATATTTAGTTTTCCATATCCATGTGAGACAACTTCCGGCCTGCTTTTTACGTACAGACACGGATGATCGGTATGCGCCAGCGCAAGCCTTAGCATCTGTCCCGGTTCGCCCGCGCGCGTACAGTCAAATCGTCTGCCGATGGAAAACGCGTACACCGTCGAGTCATTCGCATTGATATAATAATTCCCGCCCGGTTCTGCCTGCCACTCTGATTCCGACAGACGGAGTTCTTTAAATCCCTGTTCCGCCAGCGTCCGGATTGCTTCCGCCGTCGTCGTAAAACTGCATGTAGATACCGAGATCCGGTTCAGCAGCCGGTCCGCGGTCTGTGTCATACGATCCATTTGTTCCAACCTCCCAAAAAAGTTTTAAGTTTTTCCGATTCTGTGTATAAAAGAAACGGTTGCGGTTATACTTTATTATGTGCAAATGATAAAGTTAAAATACTTATCCTCCCCCTTAGATGCTACGTAAGTAGCAATTGCCACAAAGGTGTGGCATATCTCCCCGGCGGCAACGGTGCTGACGGGGAGATTTTTTATGTCTGGCAGTTGACACCTTGTTATTGTCAATAATGATTTTCAATGCAGTTGCTTTTGCATCTTCGTTAGCTCCGTCCCTCTCCGGTTTTAAAATCAGATACACAATAAAGTATAGCACTTCACCTTTCGATGTTCAACAAAAAATTTGCAAACATATAAGTGATTTAAAATAGAAACTACATAGGAGTGGAATTTGTTTATTTGAACTTTTGAAATTCCGCATAAAAACTCAGATAAAAATTTCCGCGTGGAATACACTTGACACTTGTAAGTTATATCGTATAATAAAAATAGGATGTGGGCAGTTGGGAAAGAAAAATATTATTTGGAATGATTACATATCGAAAAATAATGGGAAGAAGATGCGAAAAGGGAAGGAATAATAACGGACCGACAGGAGGGAGGTCGTCTGATGAATGAGTTAAATCGACGACTGCTTCAGGATGGACGTACGGAAGACCTATTTCGTTCCATACAGGACACGGAATATCAAAAGAAACTGATGGATGAGTACGGACTAGAAGATAAGTTACAGAAATATAACCAGAAAGGAATGCCATCATGAAATCAGCACACAACTATTTTTTCATACTTTTATCTACATTACTTCTCTTCTTTACTTTTACTGGTATTTTATTACCCTGCCAGGCACAAGCAAAAACTAAAACAATCACGCTGCTCCTCAGTGAGACAAAACAAATATCCAAAGAAAACGTGATCTCCTATAAAAGTATGAACCCATCCATCGCTACCGTTTCCAGCGATGGAATCATTCACGCCGTAAAGACCGGTACTGCAAAAATCACAGCCAAAACAGACGATGGAAAACGAAATTACCGAATTGTCGTAAAAAAACGCGGCATGGTATATCCTAAATTTACTATGATAAACGGCGAACATCTGGATCTGCAGTTCAGCCAAAAACCCGATAGAAGCGTAAAATGGCATTCAGAGAACCACTCTGTTGCCCAGGTGAACAAAAATGGACAAATTCGCGCAAGAAAAGCAGGAACTACATGTATATCCGGCACTTCGGATAACCACAATTTTATGTGCCGTCTGGAAGTCACCCCAGCCATAAAAAGCAGTATCTATCTCACGTTTGACGACGGGCCAAACCGTTACACCACGCCGAAGGTACTGAATATCCTAAAAAAGCAAAAAGTTCCGGCCACCTTTTTTGAACTAAAACCGGCATCATCCGATTTCGACCTGACACAAAGAGTATTAGCCGAAGGACATTCCCTCGCCCTTCACGGTTATCAGCATAAATACGATGTCATATATCGCTCTGAGAAAGTATACCATGGCAATCTCGATAAACTCCGAAACCTCTTTTTTGATAAATTCGGAGTGTGGTGCAGCGTTTCCCGCTTTCCCGGCGGCAGTTCCAACCAGGTCAGCCGGTACAACCCGGGAATCATGACGAGGCTCACGGAAGAACTACACGACTGGGGATACCACTATTTTGACTGGAATGTATCTTCTGGAGATGCCGGTGGTGTCCATACATCTGATGCTGTCTATAAAAATGTGACAAAAGGACTCAAAAAAGGAAGACGCAATATTGTCCTGATGCACGATTTCGGCAGCAATGACAAAACGATAAACGCCCTGGAAAGGATCATCAAGTATGGAAAGAAAAACGGCTATACATTTCTTCCCATCACCACCAGCACACCAGAAAATCACCATACGGTATTAAATAACTAACCTTCAAATCAATTCGAGCAATCGAGTGTGAGCAGCATTTCTCTCAAGATCTCATGCGTGTAATCTAACATAATAAGAACTTGATAGCTTCCTTTCCTACACCTTGATTCAAGTACTGCGATCAAACACAATCACGTTTTACTATTTCCCAGCTAACAAATCATTGATCTGCTCTGCCATCTGGTTCAACGCCAAAACCTGTTCTGTCATCTGTGCGACATCCTTTGTATTATTTTCTACCATATCATTGATACTGCTAAACTCCGTGTTCTCCTGTTTGATACTTTCCGCGATATCCTCGCTGATCTTCACAGTATTGAGAATCACAGCAGACTGCTTTTCGTGGGCTTCCCCCATCAAATTAATATTTTCAATTGATGTTCGGAGCACATCGATCATATCCCGTATCCCCGTAAAAACTTCATTTGAATATTCATTTTGTTTTTCCAGTTTCTTTGAATTTTCTTCAACAAATGTGACCATATCTGAAACATTTTGCTGGACTTTCTCGATAACTTTTGTCACCCGCTCCAACGACTCCTGCGTATCATTTGCCAAATGGCCCACCTGGGACGCGACAACCGCGAACCCCTTTCCCGCCTCGCCGGCTCTAGCCGCCTCAATGGACGCATTTAATGCCAATAGATTTGTAGAAGAAGAAATCTCGCCAATGATATTCAACGTAACCCCGATTTCTTCCACCGCCTTGGATAATTTGACCGCAACCTGATTTGTGCTGTTCATTGACTCAGAAACTTCAGTGTTCAGTTCCTTTAGGGAATGCAGACGCTGTTCATTGTTTTCCGACTGTTCCAATAACTCCTTTGAATTGTTCTCGATTTTTGTAACATGCTGGCTTACACGAGTCACCCATTCCTGAAGATCGTTCAGGTTCAGAATACTCTCCTCACTTTTTTCCCGCAGCGCTGTATTATTTGTTAGAAGATGTTCACTCGTTACCGAAAGCTCTTTTGCAGAAGAACTCTCGTTTGACGTGATCGCCTGCAGTATGTCACCTGCTTTCACTAACTTTTCAGATAGTTCAGAAACAGAATACAGCATATTCTGCACACGATCATTGTTTTTTTCCAATTCCTCTCTTTTCGCATTTACTAAAAAATGCTGGACAAGCCATGTGAATAACCAGATAAAAGCCAGCGACAATGTAACGCACACACACCGGTTCACCATATTGGGCACGAAGAAAGCATCGCTAACAGGAAGAAGCCATTGTCCGTGAAAGATCCAAGCCACAATAAGTGAAACCACAATCTCCGCACTTGTGACCAGTACCATCCTATTATCAAGGAATAAGGCCGTGGCTATGGTAAACAGAAACGCAAACGCCCAAAATTCCGTTGAAGGAATCATATATAATATGTAATTAAACTGAGTAAACATAATGATAACAAGAAATATCTTACATTGTTTTAATTTTTTAGGGATCACCCTTTTCTCTTCATAACCAGTTTTTATAAAGTA
>CAJTTQ010000023.1 GCA_910579145.1 uncultured Eubacterium sp. | reverse complement strand
GTTAGTCGGATTAGATCCAGATGATAAAAAGTTCGTTTTTAAATATTCACTCGGTATGAGACAACGATTAGGAATTGCTCAGGCTATTATGGAGGAACAATCCTTATTGATATTAGATGAACCAATGAACGGACTTGATAAAAAAGGTGTGGAAGAGATGAGAACTCTTTTTCTCCGATTAAAAGAGGCGGGAAGAACCATTGTGATCGCAAGTCATAATCAGGCAGATATTGATTATTTGTGTGATAAAGTATATGAACTTGATAATGGAAATATTATTGATGTCAGGAGTTTTTAAAAGGTTTTGAATTATGTAAATGGAGGGAAAATGAAATGAGAAAAACGGTATTGATAAGGATATGTTTGGTTTTGGTTTTGATAGGTGTATTATCAGGATGCTCGATAAAAAGTGAAATTAGGAAAAAAGAGCCCAAAGATGAAAATGCGAGCACAGAAATGAATGATTTAAATGATAGATCGGATATTAAAGAGGAATATTCCATATTTAATATATCATTTATGGATATAGATGATACTGCGCTAGCGTCAAGTGTCGTGGGAGAAAATATAGATGTGAGCAAGATAAAGAAAGAAAAAAATAGTGAAATGGAGAATATTTCCTGCGAGTATGAGAATAAAGGTTTGAAATTTTCCTGGCTATGTGATTTGTTCGACGGGGAAAAAAGGGATGTTAGTTTTGGCTTTTACAAACAGGGGGAAACGAAATTAGAAATAAAAGATCCAGATAGTTTTATTCGAAATATATTAGAAAAGATGGGATGTCGTTATCCAGTATCAAATGGAAGAATAGTTGAAAAAGAAGGTGATGAGGTACAAATAGAATATAATTATATATATGAAGGTACGGAATTAGTTGGAAATAGAGGAATATCGTTTGATGAGGAGGCTTTATCTAAGGTAGCAAAACCTCCATATATAATGTTAGCTTTGGAGGGTGATGTTGTCAAATATGTAGATTTTGTTAGAGTGCCAGATAAGATTAAAGAAGTGAAGAAATGTAAGCAAGAAGAGTTTATATCATTAGATGATGTAGCAGCTATTACAGATAAGGCAGTTGCGTACCCGTCTGCTGAAAGTATTGATAAAATCGAGGTTGTATATATGTCTTTACCGCAAAATGACAATTTTACTTTTTCGCCACTGTATCAGGTAAAGTTTAAAAATAGTGAGGAAGAAGTGTGTAAATGGAAAGATCTTCTTTTGATCGATGTTTTTACGGGAAGAACATATCGTTAATTATAAGGTTGCCTTCGTACCCTTCATTTCGCCATTTGAAGGGTACGAATTTTCCCATCTTTATTTCATTTTTTCATATATTTCCTGAATCCTGTCCTCGTCGATTTTGGTATCGAGGAAGATCTCGACCGCGTATTTTGCCTGCGCGACCAGCATTTCCAGCCCGTTGACGCCGATCATTCCGAGTTCCTTTGCCTGAGCAACGAGTTTAGTTGGAAGAGGGTTGTAGACGACGTCCATGACGGCCTTGCAGTTCGGAAATCTGGTGAGGTCGACCGGGCTGGCATCGACGTTCGGATACATGCCGATCGGACTGGTGTTGATGATGACGTCGGCGTCGGTATGCTTTTCAAAACATTCTTCATAGGAAATGGATTCGCCGTCATCGACTATATCGACGATGATCATTTCCTTGGCGTGGTGTTTTTTGACAACGGCTTTGATCGCCTGTGCAGCGCCGCCGTTTCCGAGGACGACCACTTTTTTTTGTTCGAGATCTACGTGATGGCGCACGACCATGTATTCAAAACCGGAAAAATCGGTGTTGTAGCCGCGGAGTTTTCCGTCTGTGTTGACGATCGTGTTTACGGCGCCGATGGCTTTGGCGTGATCGTCCATCGAATCCAAATAAGGGATCACGTCCTTTTTGTAAGGGATCGTGACATTGATCGCGCGGAATGCTTTTTCCTCCATAAATGTTTTAAATTCTTCCCTAGTGAGGGGGTGGATGTCGTATGTATAATCGGCAAGGCTCTCGTGGATCGGTTTTGAGAGACTGTGCCCAAGTTTTTCTCCGATCAATCCGTAATCCATTTTTTATACTTCCTTTCTATTTGTGATTTATATGTTTTATTATAACAGATTAGAAAGTAATTGCAAGGTAGGGGGGCAAGAAGATGAATGTTACATATTCGGACTTGTTCCAGTTTTGTATATTTGTCGTTGTCCTTGTTGGATTGTGTTATACGATCTTCAAAGGGAAAAAGAAATAGCCGCCACTACCGCAATTAGTGACGGCTGACCTCGTATAGAGGCTGGCAACAATTGTTTGAGAAGTTCAACATTTAATTCTAAAAAAGTTCCTGCTGTTCCCTTTCCAAATTCCTAAAAAAACTCTTTGCAGACAGCCCCAGAATGCAAACTATGATGCCAGTCGGAATTAGGACAACATATATGTTGCTGCGAAATCTGTCAAACAGAAAACCGTACACGATTTGTCCTATGGGCTGGGCGCACAAAGTAACCGTTGATGTATAAGCCATCACTTTCCCTATGAAATGATTTGGCGTGCGCTGCTGTATGAGGGAAGTGGCAAAAATAGAAAATATACTGATAACAGCCTGCATACCGCATAACGATACAACTGTAACGCCATATTTCAGGATGGCGCTCACTGGCAAGAGGAAAACGATGCCGGCAGGAAAAATAAAAATACCCAGAGAAGCAAGCAGGACAGATAATCTATGTATTTTCAATTTCTCCGCCAAAACTCCTGCGGCAATACTTCCCAAAATGGTAGCGACAGCTAACGCGCTTTCTGCAGCTCCATAATACCGTGCGCTAAATCCGAGGACGGCCCGCACAAGAAAGGGAAGTCCGACTATAGTGACGCCTATTGCAAAAAACCTAGAGAACGCTGTTAAGAGCAGCATTTTTGATATGCTCGTCTGTTCTTTTGAAATATACTGCATACTTGATAAAAAATCCTGCTTTACGATCTGGAGTACGCCGCCTTTATTCTGAGTACGGTGATAACCCAATTTTATAAAACATTCAAACAGGGCAGTAATAAAAAAGCAGACAACGCTTGCATACATTACAGGTTTCAGTCCCAGCATGGCATACAGTACGCCGCCCAACATGGGGGCGATCAGATAGGATAAAGAAGCCACTTGATTTACAATGGCATTTCCCTTTATAATATTGTCGCCTTGCAGCATCGAAGGAATACATGCTTGAACAGTAGGCGTTTCAAATGCACCGAAAATAGACAGTATGATAAGCAGCGCACTGATTATGGCAATAGCATTGTTTTCCGACAGGAATAGTGCCGCGCATAAAACGGATACGCCGGTTAATGCGTCTAACACCACCATAATATTCCGTCTGTCTGCCCTGTCCGCCAAAATGCCGCCAAGCGGTGACAGAAGGATGGTCGGGATGGTGGCAGTAGACAATATTCCGGCAAATACTGCTGCTGAACCAGTCAATTCCAGTACATACATGGATAACGCCAGTTTCAATATAAAATTTCCAAACAATGAGGTCAGCTGTCCCAAAATAAGGAGCATGAAATTTTTCGTGATTAGTTTTTCTGTCATGGCTCATTCCCTCCTTTTTTCTGCAATATCAGCGATAAATTTTTCTGTAAAGGACATCGTATCATCGTCATAAAGCGGCAGTCCCATATGGTTTAACATCTCTGCCACAAAACGGTATTTATGAAGTAGTTCTTCCTCTGTGGCAGGGAATACGGAAGGCATGAGCCAGAAGTTGATAAGCGGCAGGAGCTCGGAAAGTTCTTTTGTGTATTCCGTCTGGATGGAACCGTCCTTTTTTCCTTCCTCTAATAATTCCAACCACAGCGGAGTTAATACACGCCTGTTTTCCCTAACCGCCGCTGCTAAAATATGCGGGTCTTTTAAAATCGGGACTGCCTCTCTGTTGATCTGATTTCGTTTGGTGTCTGACTGGTTCACTGAAAGTAATGCCCTGATTTTTTGCAGACCGTTCAAGTCATTCCTCTCCCGGACTTCCTCAAATGGATTGTTCTCGAAAAACATCTGATTGCCTAAGGCGTACATTACTTCTTCTTTACTCTGGAAACAGCGGTAAAACATTCCTTTCGCCCCGTCCGCCATGTTCATGATATCGGAAATGGACGTTTCCTCATATCCTTTGGAAATAAATAAGTTTTGGGCAGCAGTAAGGATTTCTTTTTTCCATTCCTCGGGTGTCTTTTTTGCAGGTCTGGCCATTTTTATCGAACCTCCTTTGTACCTGGTTATTGACTCGGGGTCAATAACTATTTTAGCACTATTGTAAAGTTTTTGCAATAGCAGAAATAATTCATATGAGATGATTGAAAAGACCGGAGAGGAGTGTTACAATATACAAAGGAAAAACGATGTCCTGACAAATATATTTATGAAAAAAATCTTTGGAGGAAAACGATCATGAAAAATGTAAAAAGAGTACTGGCAGCAATATTATGTGTCTGTTTATTATGCTCGAATACGGTTGTATTTGCGCATTCCGGAAGGACAGATTTCAGCGGGGGACACCACGATTATAAGAACAAAAGCGGACTTGGCAGCTATCATTATCACTGCGATGGGAATCCGCCGCATTTACATAAAAACGGGAACTGCCCGTATTCGTCGAAACCGAAAACGTCATCTGCATCCAAACCAAAGCCGAAATCCCAATATTATTCTGCCGCCACGGTCAGAAAAGTTCAGAAGAAGCTGAATAAACTGGGCTATAAATGCGGCAAAGCAGACGGTTCATTTGGGACAAAGACAAAATCCGCGATCAAAAAATACCAAAAAGAGAAGAAAATAAAGTCGAGTGGAAAAATCAACAAAACACTATTAAAGAAATTGGACATATCTTCCAAATAAAACGGTTATACTTGACAAATGATACTCCATTAAAAAAGGTTTACGTGGTGGATGTGTTGAACCGGATAGGAGAGTGATTTTTGGGGAGCATGACAAAAAAGTGGAAAGGAGAGGAAATGCGTGGAAATTAAAGATTATATGAAACTGCCATATACAAGATTGGTGCAGGAAATGGACGACGAAAGCGGTCACTATTTTTATGGCAGGATTTTGGAACTTGATGGTTGCTAAAGTACGAGTGATACACTGGAGGGATTATATCAGAGCCTTAATGAAGCTATGGAGGGGTATTTTGAGGTAAAACAAGAAAATAATCTTCCTATACCGATTCCAGAAACAGCAGACAAATATAGTGAAAAATTTGTTGTGAGACTTCCTAAGTCTTTACATCAAAGACTGGCAATAGAAGCGGAAAAAGAGGGCGTGAGCCTTAATCAGCTGGCTCTATACAAATTGGCACTTTAAAAAAATAAATCCATTCAAAAAGGCAGAGCGCTAAAAGTTCTGTCTTTTTTTTGTTGACTATCGCAATAGTTTCATGTTACAATGAAACCATAATCTAGAACTGCCCATGCAGACAGAAAGGGGATGGTGGATATGGGAAACAAGGTAAAAGGAATGATGAAAAACGTCGTTGTTCTTATGATGGTAGTTTCGCTGCTGCTCGGAAGCCTGCCTTCATTCGGAGGCTCATTTGTGAAAGCGGCAGGTTCCGATGTGATACGGAATGATGAGACGGGAATTCCGGATAAGGCTCTTTATCAGATGATCTTGAAGGCGTTGGATAAGGCACCGGATAGCACATTTACAGAAGAGGAGGCGCAGAAGGTAGAACGTCTGTCACAGGACATAGTTTCATTTTGGGAGGATGACCGGGACAGAAAAGAAGAGGATCAGGTCGTCTCTCTTCAGGGGATTGAAAAATTGACAAATTTACGCCACTTTTCGACCGGAAGAAGCAAGATCACAGATCTGAAACCGTTAGAACATTTAAAAAATCTAACCAGTCTTTCTTTGAGGTACTGCTTCAGCCTCACGAGTATTGAGGGGATCCGTAACTGCACGCAATTGACCGCTCTCGATCTTCCCTCTACGCTAACGGATATAAGTCCGGTCGAGGGGATGACGGAACTGACTTCTTTTAGTATAATAGACTCTGATATAAGCACTCTGCCGGATTTGACAAAGCTTACGAAATTAGTCAGTAGATATACGTATTTACAGAGGAACAACCTGACAAAAGCGGAATTGACCACAAAATTACCGAAGCAGTTAGTCGACGATAAAGTGTGGTTCGGCCAGATGGTGGACCTGCAGAAAAACAATCTGAAGAAACTGAAGAAAACACTGAAAGTAACTTCTCCCAAAAAGATGACGAAGATTACGAGCAAGACGAAAAAAATTGTCGGGAAAGCTGGCAAAAACCTGGGAGTTGAGCTCTATTACCGCAGCGGACATTCTCGTGAGAAGCTGATAAAAAGTGTAAAAGCAGATAAAAATGGTGTGTTTACGATGAAAAACTTAAACCTGAAGAAGTATAAGAAAAAGAAATTGATTCTGGAATCGTATTATTTTGACCATTGTTTCCAGGATGATCCATACCTGATGAAAAAGGTAACGTTTAAAGTGAAGAAATAGTGAAGCTGGGCGTCCCCCTCCAAATGAACGATCATTGTCTGTCATTTTGGAGGGAGGCGCTCATTTTAGATCGGGGAAAACATCCAATAGACTTACTTGATCAGCGTGGGATTTTTCTTCAAAGGTATGCAGATACTGGAAGATCTTCTCATTATCGTGAATAATTCTGTGCTGGCGGCAGGTTTGGACAAATAATTCCATCAGGCGGTTGTTGTTCGGACTCTCAATGATATATTGATTTCCGTAGCACCTCATATATTGTTTTTTTCGATCTGGGAACAGGCGGTCTAACTGTTCATAAAAATATTCCCTGTTCCCTTCCCGCAGCGTAAGTCCCATACCATAGCAGATAATGCCATAAACGTTAGCTTCGATGCACATATCTAAAATTCCAGTGACATTCTGTTCTGTATCGTTGATAAACGGCAGGATCGGCGTCAGCCAAACGACAGTAGGTATGCCCGCGTCACGAAGTTGTTTCAATACCTCGAAACGCTCTTTTGTCGTACTCACATGCGGTTCGAGCTTTCGGCACAGATCTTCATCATAGGTCGTTAATGTCATCTGTACGACGCATTTTGTCGTTTCATTTATTTTCTGCAATAGGTCCAGATCGCGCAAAATGCGGTCTGATTTTGTGATGATGGTAAATCCAAACCCATATTTATAGATGAGGTGCAGAGCTTTCCTGACGTTTCCAATCTCCATTTCGAGAGGGATATAAGGATCGGTCATGGAGCCTGTTCCGATCATACATTTCTTTCTTTTATGAAGAAGCGCGTACTCTAATAGTTCGATCGCGTTCTCTTTTATTTCGATATCTTCAAAAGCGTGTTCCATGTGATAGCAGCGGCTTCTGGAGTCGCAGTAAATGCAGCCGTGGGAGCAGCCGCGATATAGATTCATTCCGTTTTTAGAAGATAAAATTCCTTTTGCTTTTACAAAGTGCATACGGAACCCCTCGCTTACTGGTAAGATTGTACCAAAATGTACTGACATGATTATACCACTTTGGACGTCGGAATAGAAGCCGTTTATTTTTTTTTTGCATGATTCCATTCCTCACTGCATATATTCAAATAAACGCAGACAAGGAGTGATGAGGGATGGAATGGACGGAGATCGAAAACATACTGCCGGCTAAATTTAGGCCATGCTTTACGGGCGGGCGTGTGGACGTGGACAGGCTGCGGGAGATACGCTTCCGGATGGGACAGCCTGTGGAAGTGATCGGTGGAAAACGCCGGATACTCGGCGCCGGAAAGGTGGACAGGTCGGATCTGAAAGAAATGATCGCCTATATAAGCGGCTATTCCCTGTATGCATTTGAGGAGGAGATCGCACAGGGATTTATGACCATTCCGGGCGGGCATCGTGTCGGGGTGGCCGGGCAGGTGGTGGTCGAGCGCGGGTGCGTAAAAAATATCAGGAATATTTCATTTGTCAATGTCCGCATTTCCCATGAGATCATTGGCTGCGGGAAGAACGTGATGCCGTATCTCGATGAGGGAGGGCGGCTGCCGGATACGATGATCATCTCGCCGCCCGGCTGCGGGAAGACCACGCTGCTGCGCGATATTGCGCGGATGTTGTCCGGGGATGCCGGGAGTTCGGAGGGAAAGACCGTGACGGTAGTGGACGAGCGGAGTGAGATTGCCGGATGCTACCGCGGCGTGCCACAAAACGATGTGGGCTGCCGGACCGATGTGCTCGATGGCTGCCCGAAATCGGAAGGGATGATGATGGCGGTCCGATCGCTTTCGCCGGAGGTGATCGTCGTCGATGAGATTGGCGGAAAAAAGGATGTACAGGCACTCGAACATGTGATGAACTGCGGCTGCCGCATCATCGCGGCCATCCACGGCGAAAATTATCAGGAGGTCAGGAATAAACCGGAGGTGGGAAGACTGCTGGAACAGGAACGGTTTGGCCGGTACATCGTTCTCGGACATGCGGGAGGGCCGGGGAGCATAGAGGATGTGCGGGATCGGAAGGGGCGGATCTTATATGATGGCTGATATGATGGCTGAAATGATAGCAAAAATACTGGGAGCGGTGCTGCTCGTGTTTGGAACAACGGCATTTGGCGTTTATAAAGGATGCTTGTACAACAGCAGGCTTCTGAACCTGTATGAGATCAAGAAGGCGTTTCTGTATGTGCAGGGTGAGATCCGGTATATGAATACGCCGATGGCGGAAACGTTAGAGGGGGCGGCGCATCAGATCCGGGGGAACAGCCGGCGCTTTTTTTCCCGCGTATCAAAAGAACTGCAGGCGGGAAGCCGGAAGGAATTGAAGCAGGTGTGGGAGGATGCCGTTTCGAAGGAAATGGGCGGGGAATGTTTAGAGCGGGAAGCGGTCGAAGTGCTCCGGGAAATGGGAGGGCAGCTCGGGTGTCTGGACCGGCAGGCGCAGGAACAGGCGATTGATTATTTTCTAAGTAAATGGGAGTTTTTAATAGAAAAAAGGCGGAGAGAAAAAAACGAGAAGTTAAAGCTGTATTATGTGTGCGGGATCATGTGCGGGTTACTAATGGTCATTCTCATCGTGTGAGCACCGGAAAGGATTAGCTGTGGAAGTTAGTATTATTTTCAAAATTGCGCTGGTTGGCATTCTCGTGTCGATGCTCAATCAGATCCTGCGGCAGTCGGGCCGGGAGGAACAGGCGTTTTTAACAGGGCTGGCGGGATTGATCCTCGTGCTGTTCTGGGTCATTCCCTATATCGCGGAGCTGTTTGAGATGATCGAGCGGCTGTTTGCTATCTAGTACATTGTACAATCGCGGAGCAGGGCGGAGGACGCGGCATTTTTAGCGTTCGCTGCATCCACAGGAGAGAGGGGAGAGGTCAATGGTAAAGATCGCGTTGATCGCCATCGCTGGCATGACGCTTGCCATCGTGGTGGGGACGATGAGGAAGGATATCAGCATTTGGATCACGATCGTGAGCGGAATGATCATATTCTTTTTTGGTATTACAAAATTTGAGTATATTGTGGACATGTTCCATGAACTGACGGAGTACATCGGGATCAGTGAGACGTATATCAAGATCATCTTAAAAATGATCGGCATCGCGTACTTATCCGAATTTACGGCGTCTATTTGTAAAGATGCCGGGCAGAATACGATCGCCGGGCAGGTGGACTTTTTTGGGCGGATGAGTATGATCGCTGTCAGTCTGCCGGTGCTGCAGTCGCTTTTGGAGACGATCGGGGAATTGATCCCGTGACGTTTCATCAGGCAGGGGCGGTATTAGCTGGGAAAAGGAAGTTTGTGGGCAGAAACGGGGATTGAGGATCGGGGGAAATGATGGGAATGACGGGACTACGGATACATAAAAACCGGGTGATCCGGTGGAAATGGATATGGCTGTTGTTTTTTTGTGTTGTCCTGCAGCCGCGTGCTGATGTTCAGGCGGAAGCTGTTCTGGAAGAGAAGGAAATATTGGTGGCAGCGAGTAATGGGGAACAGAGGACAGAAGATGTCTATGATACGATCTACGACAGCATCCCGCTGGATGAAGTGGAAGAAATCCTTCAGGAACTGAAAGCGGATGAGATTGATTTTTCCGTGCGGGAGTATGTGGATCAGGTACTTCAGGGAAACGCGGAACTTTCCCTTGCCGGGATCGGGGAATATGTCAGGCAGTATCTCTCGGAGCAGTTGGAACACAACAAGACTACTTTTATCCGGCTTCTATTATATGGCATCCTGTCGGGCGTATTTATCAATTTCTCGACGAGCCTGTACGAAAAACAGATGGGGGATACGGGATTTCAGATCATTTATTTTCTCGTGGCGTCGGTTTTATTTGCCGGATTTTTCTCCGCCTTCGCCGTGGCCGGTGAGGTGCTAAAGAATATCGTAGATTTTATGCGGGCGCTCGTGCCCACCTTTTCGGTCGCGCTCACGTGGAGTTCGGGCAGTGCCACGTCGATTGCTTTTTACCAGACGGCGCTGTACGCGATCGCGATCGCGGAACATCTGCTCGTCAATATGTTTCTGCCGATCGTGCAGGTCTATTTTCTCGTCGGTATGCTGAATCCGCTGATGGGATGGCGGTTCACGAGATTTACGGCGCTGCTGCGGAGTTTTGTGCGCATCGGGACGAAGACGCTTCTGGCGCTCCTGATCGGCCATCAGGGCATCCAGGGGCTGATCATGCCGGCGCTCGACGGCGTGAAGCGGTCTGCCGTATTCAAAGCAGCGAACAGCATACCCGGGGTGGGAAATGTATTTGGCGGCGTGGCGGATACGGTCATCGGCACGGGAATCCTGATCAAAAGCGCTATTGGCGTCGGCGGTCTGGTAGCGATCGCCGTCATCTGTCTCGTGCCGATCTTGAAACTCGGTGTCTTTACCGTTCTCTATAAAGGACTGGCGGCGTTTTCCCAGCCGGTCACCGATAAAAGGATCGTGTCGGTATTTCAAAGCACGGCGGACAGCGGCAGGCTGCTCCTGCATATGGTGTTTATGACGGCCGTCATGTTCCTGATCACGCTCACGATCGTCATAGCCGCGACAAATATGGCGCTATAGAAGAAGGACGCCAAAAGGCATGGTTTTGCAAAAGGAGGATTGGTATGGATGAGATGCTTCAAATCGTAAAAAATGTAACGGTTTTTGTCCTGTTGTTTTCAATCGTATCGAATTTATTTGCCAAATCGAAGTATGAAAAATATTTTGATCTTGTGCAAGGTGTCATTTTGATCATTCTCGTGATGATGCCGCTGTTTTCATGGATCACCGGCGAAGATTTCATCGACGGGCTTTTGCGGGATAATATGTCAAAGGCCGAAGAACAATTCCGCGAGGATGAATTGCGGCTGATCGGTGGGCAGGAATTGAAAATGATCGGCGAACAGCGGGAACAGATGTTACAGGATGGTTTTGGACTCGATGGGAGAGAGGCAGATGAGTGATTATTTGGAGAAAATAAAGGAAATGGTGAGTAAGGCAGGGCCGTTTCGGATCGCGGCGGTCATAGTCTCGGGGGTGCTTTTGTTATTGCTTTCGTGCGGCAATGTGTTTTCTAAGCCGGATACCAGAAGGGAGCCGGACGTGGTGTCGGAGTCCGCCGGGCCGCCGGCAAATGAAATGACGGATTACAAAGAACAGATGGAAACACAAGTCAAAGAAATATTGGAGCGCGTGGAAGGGGTCGGTGCGGTCGATGTCATGATCACGCTCAAAAGTTCGCGGGAGAAAGTGACATTAAAAGATAATTCGGCCGGTGCGGAGAGGAGTGAGGAAAAGAGCGTGCTGATCGAGGATGAGGATCATAATACAGAGCCTTATATCGTGCAGGAAGTGGAGCCGGAGATCGAAGGGATCCTCGTCGTCTGCGGCGGGGGTGCGGATCCGGGTATCCAGCGAGAAATAATAGCAGGTATTTCGGCATTATTTCCTGTGGAGAGTCATAAAATTAAAGTAATGAAAAGTAAGGAGGCAAAGAAGTGAAGAAACTTTTGCGGAAAAATCAGATCATTATAACGGCACTCGTCGTCATGGTTGCACTTGCCGGATATTTAAGCCTTACCAATGAGGAGGATCTGGCGATCGGTGTGCTGAATAACGGTTCAGCAGTTAGCGAGCAGGCAGCAGAAGGGATGGACGATGCAGAAGGGACAGATGGAAAAGCATCGGAAGAAGCTTCTGTATCTGGGGAAGAAGGTTCTGTTCCCTCGGATGGCGTAGCAGCTGAGAACACTTCGGCGGAAGATAGTGTCGCATCGGAGGTACAGGATGACGCCGTGGCAGACATTTCCGATGAAGACATTGCAGCCGCGGAACAAAAAGACTCCTCGGAGGCATCGAAAGAAAATGCCGGGGAAGCGGTGCTTGTAAATAATACGGTGACTTCGGATTACTTTGAGTCGGCGAAGCTGTCGAGAGAACAGACGCGCGCGAAGAATAAGGAAACTCTTCTTGAGCTCGTGAACAGCAAAAGCGCTTCGGACGCCCAAAAGGAACAGGCGATGAACGAGATCGTGTCGATGACGGCGGTGAATGAAAAGGAAACGGCGACCGAAAACCTTTTGGCGGCGAAAGGCTTTGAGGAAGTGGTTGTCACGATCGTCGATGACAGCGTGGACGTCATTGTCAATGCGGAAAAGCTGAATGAGCAGCAGATCGCGCAGATCGAAGATGTCGTGAAAAGGAAGACAGAATGCGCTTCCGATAAAATTGTTATTTCACCTGTTGGCAAAAAAGGCTGAATGTGGTAAACTAAAAACTGTATATATGCTTTTGGGCGTATGTATAGTTTTGTGACAGATGAGGTGACAAGTATGGCAAAGGACGTATTTGGTACAGAAGACAGCATCGGAGAAGTACAGATTGCCAGTGAGGTTGTGTCAGCGATCGCAGGAATATCCGCATCCGAGGTGGATGGGATCGAGTCTATGGCAGGCGGCAGCATCAATGACCTTGCCGGAAAATTTGGCGTGAAAAACCATTCCAAAGGGGTAAAGGTAGAGATTACAGATAACCGGGCTTCGGTGGACATTGCTGTGAATATGAAATTTGGATACAGCATTCCGAAAGTGTCGGCAAAGGTACAGGAGAAAGTAGCACAGGCGATCAGCAGCATGACGGGACTGGAAGTGACGAAAGTCAATGTCCGGATTGCCGGGATCGTTCAGGTGAATGCGGAGTAGATCGCAGTTTTTATTCAGCCAGAACAGGATGTCAGGGTCAAAAGGTCAAAATGCCGCTCATGCCTGCATATTTGACCTTGGATCCGTGGCATCAGAACATGCTGGCTGATGGAACTAACATGGAGAGTAATGAAGATGACGAGAAGAGAACTTAGGGAGCAGTTATTTGTCCTGCTCTTTCAGAAGGAGTTTTATGGGGAGGAGATGTTCGGAGAACAGAGGGACATTCATTTTCAGACACATACGATGGAAGAAAAGGAACAGACATATCTGATCGAGAAATTGGGAAACATAGGAAAGAGACAGGAAGAACTGGATGCTATGATCTCCGAACACTCGAAAGGCTGGAAGATCGACCGGATCGGGAAAGAGGAGCTGGCGATCCTGCGTCTGGGCGTGTACGAAGCTGTTTTTGACGAGGATATCCCGGTCGGCGTAGCCATCAATGAGGCGGTCGAACTGAGCAAAAAGTACGGCGCGGAGGGCGGTGCGGCGTTTGTCAATGGTATACTAGGGGAGATTGTAAATGAATAGAGGACAAGCAGGCAAAAAATACAGAATGGATGGCGGCGTTTGTCAATGGTATTTTGGGGGAGATTGTAAATGAATAGAGGACAAGTATATTCCGTGTCGGCAATCAACCGATTTATTAAAGATATGTTTTCGAACGAATATGCCCTTTCTGTCGTGTTTGTAAAAGGTGAGATCTCCAATTGCAAATATCACAGTTCCGGGCATGTTTATTTTACGTTAAAGGATGCTTCCTCTTCGCTCGCCTGCGTCATGTTTGCCGGCGACCGCAGAGGACTTTCGTTTCGTCTCACCGACGGCCAGGAGGTCGTGATCGGCGGTACGATCAATGTATATGAGAGAGACGGGAAATATCAGCTTTACGCGAAAAAGATCACGCTGGCGGGCGACGGCGTGCTGTATGAAAAGTATGAGCAGTTAAAACGAAAATTAGAAGAAAAAGGCTATTTTGATGAAAAGAGAAAGAAGCCGCTTCCCCGCTATGTAAAGCGGGTCGGGATCGTCACCGCGCGGACCGGGGCGGCCGTTCAGGATATGATGCAGATTGCCGCACGGCGCAACCCGTATGTCCAGCTGATCCTCTATCCGGCAAAAGTGCAGGGGGAAGGGGCGTCAGATACGATCGTGGCAGGGATCCGGCGTCTGGACAGTCACGGGGTGGATGTGATCATCGTCGGCCGGGGCGGCGGCTCGATCGAAGATTTGTGGGCGTTTAATGAAGAAAAGACCGCGCAGGCAATTTTTGAGTGCCAGACGCCCATTGTGTCCGCGGTGGGGCATGAAACCGATACGACGATTGCCGATTATGTGGCCGATCTGCGGGCGCCGACGCCTTCGGCAGCGGCGGAACTTGTCGTCTATGACGTGCGGCAGGCGTTGGAACAGCTCTATGGCGGGAAGGAGCGACTGATGCGGAATCTGTTTGACCGCATCGATGCGGCGCGCCTTGATCTAAGCCACATGAAAAAGATGCTGAAATCATACAATCCGGAGAACCAGATGAGGCAGAAGCGGCAGTATGTGACCGATATGGAGGACAAGCTTTCCCGCCAGTGGGAGCGTATTTTAAATGAGAAGAAACACCGGCTCCAGTTACTTGCGGGAAGGCTCGACGGCCTTTCGCCGCTGAAACGTCTGTCCGGTGGATTTGCCTATGTGGCGGATGAAAAGGGGACGAGAGTCGATCGCGCGGAGATGGTGAAGCCGGGGGATGTTTTGGATATCACATGGTGTGATGGGACGGTGCGGGCTAAGGCTGAATAAGGCTGAATAAGGCGTTCAGCCTAGTGCCCAAACATTGAGTGAAAAAAATGCGTGAATTTGGAGGTAATAATGGAACTGGAAGAGATCATGGAACAGCTGGAAGAAACGGTAGAGAAGATGGAGAATGAAACATTGTCACTGGAAGAGGCTTATGATACATTTTCCCACGGGATGAAGCTGGTAAAAGCGGGGAATAAGGCAATTGACAAGGTGGAAAAAAAGATAGAGATCCTAATGGAGAAAGAGGTTCAGGGAAGTGAAGACGAATGAATTTGAACAGGTATTAAAGGTGGAAAAAAAGATAGAGATCCTAATGGAGAAAGAGGTTCAGGGAAGTGAAGACGAATGAATTTGAACAGGCATTAGCGGAGCGGGCGGCGCAGGCTGACCGGATGATCGAGCCGTTTCTGCCGGCGGAAAAAGGGTATCAGCGCACGATTTTTGAGGCGGTGAATTATAGTATCCACGCGGGTGGGAAGCGCATCCGCCCGATCATTATGAAGGAAGTGTACGAGATGTGCGGCGGGGCGGATCTGGACGTGGTCGGGCCGTTTATGGCAGCGCTTGAGATGATCCACACGTATTCCCTCGTGCACGACGATCTTCCGGCGATGGACAATGACGATTACCGCCGGGGAAAGTTGACGACACACAAAAAATTTGGCGAGGCGATGGGAGTCCTTGCGGGGGACGCTCTTTTGAATTACGCGTACGAGACGGCGTTTCGGGCGTTTGACAGCGGCGCGGATCCGGCACGACTGGCGGCGGCACTCAAAGTGCTCGGCCGCAAGGCGGGCATGTACGGCATGGTCGGTGGCCAGGTGGTGGATGTCGAGGAAAATGGAACGTTTGTGGATGAGGAGACGTTACTGTTTGTCTATGAGAAAAAGACGTCGGCGCTTTTGGAAACGGCGTTTATGGTCGGCGGAATCCTTGCAGGCGCTGCTGACCGGGAAGTGGAACGCCTGGAGCAGATGGGAAGAAAACTCGGGATCGCCTTTCAGATCCAGGATGATATACTTGATGTCGTCGGGGATGAAAAGAAGCTGGGAAAACCGGTTCATTCGGATGAGAACAATGACAAATCCACGTTTGCGGCGATGAACGGGATCGAGGCATCCAGGGCGAAGGTGCGGGAGTACACGGATGCGGCCCTGGGGGATCTGGAGGAATTTGACGGGGAGAAGGAATTTTTGACAGAACTGATGAATTGGCTGGTCGAACGGGACCGTTAGCAGGCAACGAACGTTGCATGGAACGAATGTTGCAGGGAACGACCGATTGACTTTTTGTTGTAAGGATAAGGCGAAAAGTGTATAATATGAATAGTAGCATACTTGTAAAAGGAGATGGTTGCTTTGACATTGACAAAGGTAGAAATTGATGTGCCGGAAGAAATTGTGCCATATACTGTGCTGAAGGATAAGGACGCACAAATAACAAGGAATGCAATGCTGGTATATCCTTATATCAAAAAGGGCGTTATGTCTCATGGAAAGGCAGCAGAAATGCTTGGAATTCGCAAGGTTGACTTGATTACATTGTACGGTAAATTAAGTCTGCCATATTTTGATGAGACGGAAGAAGAATTTGAAGAAGATTTGACAGTATTGAAAAAATTAAGAGGTGCGACCATATGATTGTTGTTTCAGATACCTCGCCGGTTATTTCATTGATGAAAGCAGGATAGTTGGAACTTCTACAGAAATTATTTGGTGTTGTTTGTATTTCTGAGGCAGTATATCGAGAATTGACAGATAATGAAGCGTTTTATGAAGAAGTGAAAATAAGTACATAAATGTGCTTAAAAGCACAGGGATTACCATTTTCCGAGTTAAGCAGAGAACGGAGGAAAAACGGACATTGGGCATTTTATTAAATCAGATAAAAAAGGAAAATGATATAAAGAACATTGCGCCGGAAGATTACCGCAAGCTGGCGTGGGAACTCCGCAAGCGGCTGGTGGGAAGCGTCAGCCGGACAGGCGGGCATCTCGCTTCGAACCTGGGGGCGGTCGAACTCACGATGGCGCTGCATCTTTTTTTAGACTTTCCGAAGGACAAGCTGATCTGGGACGTTGGACACCAGGCGTATGTGCATAAGCTTTTGACGGGGCGGAACCGGGAATTCCGTACGCTCCGCAGGCTGGACGGCATCAGTGGGTTCCCGAAAGTAAGTGAGAATCCCGCGGACACGTTTAATACGGGTCACAGCTCCACGTCGATCTCGGTCGCGCTCGGGATGGCAAAGGCCAGGGATATACGGGGCGGCGATGAAAAAGTGGTGGCGGTCATCGGCGACGGCGCCCTCTCCGGGGGTATGGCGTTCGAGGCGCTCAATAACGCGGAACAGATGAAATCGAACCTGATCATTGTCCTCAATGATAACAAAATGTCCATCGCGAAAAATGTGGGCGGCATGTCAAAGTATCTGGGGAGGATGAGGACAAATCAGAAGTATAATAACCTGAAGATCAACATCGAGGGCCGTTTAAACGAAATACCGAATGTCGGGACTACGATGGCGGAGACGATCAAAAATGCCAAAAATTCCCTCAAGCATCTGTTTGTACCCGGCATGTTTTTTGAGGAGATGGGCATTATTTATGTAGGTCCGATCGACGGTCATAATATCGAAGGAATGTTAGAAGCGCTCCGCGCGGCGGCGCGCATCAAAAATCGACCGGTCCTGATACATGTCGTGACGAAGAAAGGGAAAGGATATCTGCCAGCCGAGACAAATCCGTCGATGTTTCACGGGGTCGGCGCGTTTGATCCGAAAACGGGAGAACTGGCGGATCCGCCGGAACGGACATATACGGACGTGTTCGGGGAATGGCTGCTCGAAAAAGGAAGGGAGTGTCAGGAGCTCGTGTCCGTCTGCGCGGCGATGCCGGACGGGACAGGCGTAAAAGCATTTGCGGAGGAATTTCCCAACCGTTCGTTTGACGTTGGTATCGCGGAGGAGCATGCGGTGACGTTTTCGGCCGGTCTGGTGTCAGGAGGTCTCCGTCCGGTCGTGTCTATTTATTCCACGTTCTTACAGCGCGCGTATGACCAGATCCTGCATGACATCTGCCTGAACCGGCTTCCGGTTATTTTTGCGGTTGACCGGAGCGGGATCGTGGGACGGGATGGCGACACGCATCAGGGGATTTTTGACATTTCTTATCTGACGTCCATTCCGAATATGACGGTGATCTCGCCTGCGGATGGAACCGAACTCAGGAAGAGTTTGGATTTTGCTTACGATTGGGATGGGGCGGTGGCAGTCCGATATCCGCGCGGCGCGGTGTCGGAAGCGGAAACGCCGGAGGAGGTGGCGGATTTCGTATATGGCCGTGCCAGTATCATCATGGAAAACGGGGCATTTTGTGAAAATGGGTCGGCTTGTGAAAACCAGGCGTGTGAAGGTGCGGACAAACATGCGGGAAAACAAGAAGGAGAACACGCGGGCGGTGATTTTGTCATTTTCGCGGTGGGGAATATGGTTGGGACGGCGATCGAAACCGCACTGCTATTGCGGGATGACGGGATACGCTGTACAGTCGTGAACATGCGTTTTGTGAAGCCGTTTGATGAAGCGCTCATGCGGGAGCTCGTGCCGCGCCACAAAGGGATGGTAACGATGGAAGATAACGTGGCAGCAGGCGGTTTTGGGCAGCAGGCGGAGGCGATGCTTGCGGAACACGGGATCTTCCCGGAGCGGATGTTGAACATATCCATCCATGATACATTTGTAGAACACGGAGCGCCTGCGGAATTATACGCCCGGTACGGCATGGACGCCGAACATGTGGCAGAGCGGATGCGTGAGATGGTAAACGAAACCCACGGGAACGAATCCCACGGGAACGGATCCCACGGGAGAGTTTCCCGGGAACGTACCGAAAAAAAGACGGAGAAAGAGCGGCTGGATGTGCTTTTAGTCAACCGCGGCCTTTCCGAGTCGCGGGAGAAGGCGAAAGCGCTCATCATGACGGGAAATGTATTCGTGGACGAGCAGCGGGAGGACAAGGCCGGGCACAAATTTCCGGTGGATGCGCACATAGAGATCAGGGGAAAGCAGATGAAGTTTGTGAGCCGCGGCGGTTATAAACTCGATAAGGCGGTGCAGGTGTTCCCGATTGATCTGAACGGCCTTGTCTGCATGGATGTCGGTGCGTCCACGGGCGGCTTCACGGATTGTATGCTGCAAAATGGCGCAAAATTCGTGTACGCCATCGACGTCGGCACAAACCAGCTTGTGTGGAAACTGCGTCAGGACAGCCGTGTGAATTCAATGGAAAAGACGAATATCCGTTATGTCGTGCCGGAAGACATCGGTGAACCCGTCGATTTTGTCTCGATCGACGTGGCATTTATTTCGCTGACAAAAGTGCTCGCGCCGGTGCGTGAACTGATGAGGGACGGGGCTCAGATCGTGTGCCTCATCAAACCCCAGTTTGAAGCCGGACGGGAAAAGGTGGGAAAAAAGGGTGTCGTCCGCGATCCGGCCGTTCATAAGGAAGTGATCGGGACGGTCATGCGATACGCAAAAAGTCTGGGTTTTGTCATTTACGGACTGGACGTTTCCCCGATCCGGGGAGCCGAGGGAAATACCGAATACCTGCTCTATGCCAAAAAGGAAGGCGCGCAGCCGGAGGAATTGACAGAAGAGGAAAAGGAACAGATCAATCGAATCGTGGAACAAGGGGGCAGATAACCCCGCCTTCCGCAGCATCTTAAATATAGAAAGGTTTGTGAACATGGAGCGGATTTGCCTGATCGTGAATGAGGAAAAAGATGCGGAGTATGCCGTGGCGAATGAGATCAAAACATATTTGGAAAAATGTAATATTTGTGTTACAATAATAAGTCATAGGGAACCGATCAGTCAGGAAAGTGCTGGGTTTGTTTTGGATGGTACGGATCTGGCGATCGTGTTAGGCGGAGACGGTACGGTCATCCGGGCCGCTAAGAAGATCGCGGGAAAGGGGATCCCGATCCTCGGCGTGAACCTCGGAACGCTCGGATTTCTGACCGAAGTGGAGCCGCCCCGGGTGTACGAAGCGCTGGACGCCGTACTGGCAGGGAAGTGCCGCTTTGAGAAACGGATGGTTTTGGAAGGGGTGATCCAGGCTTCGGGTGAGCGGAGTATTACCGTAAATGAAATTATCGTCGGAAAGAAGAATCTGGGGAAGATGATCACGACGAGCGTATGGGTCAATGACGAACTTTTAGATACGTACGTCGCCGATGGCGTGATCGTGGCCACCCCGACCGGTTCTACGGCGTACAACCTTTCCGCTGGCGGACCTGTTCTGTCACCGAACATGGAGGCATTTGTCATTACCCCCATCTGCCCGCATTCACTGAACAAACGCAGCCTGGTGATTTCTTCCGACGACTGCATCCGGATCCGGGTGGAGAAGACGAGAGAGAGCTCACCGGACGAGGCATCGGTCCGGTTTGACGGCGATGTACTCTGGCAGGCAGAGACCGGTGATGAAATACATATCCGAAAAGCGGAGGAGTCATTTGACGTCGTATCGCTGCCGGATGTGGGATTCTATGAAAAAATGAGGAGCAAGCTGAATCGCTTTTAGATGAAATGAAGAAGAAGAGACAGGAAAAGATCATTGAGATCATAAATAAATATGAAGTGGAGACGCAGGAGGATCTGGCCAGATACTTAAATGAGGCCGGATACTCGGTGACGCAGGCCACGGTCTCCCGCGATATACGGGAAATGTCGCTCGTGAAGGTGCCGGGGATCCGCGCGAAACAGCGGTATATGACGGCGGTGCGCGACTCCGGCAAAAGCGCCGATTTTGGCACCGGCTCCGGTTTCGGCCGGCAGTATGCCAGCGTTCTCCAGGACGGAGTCGTATCCATGGAGCCGGCGGGAAACCTGCTCGTGATCCGAACCCAGAGCGGGATGGCAATGGCAGTGGCGGCCGCCATCGACGCGATGAAGCTCGACGGAATCGTCGGTTCGATCGCCGGAGATGATACGATCATGTGCGCGGTCAAAACGGAGGAAATGGTGACGCGTGTGATGGCAGACCTGAGACAGTGTATCGTTCAGATCTGTGATTAGAATAAAAATAAAGCTAAAGCGCGCAAAAACACGCTTGGCAGAAAAGAGAAAAAGTGAAAAATAAATTTTTCACTCAACGAGTTTGTGCCTACGCGCTGCTTGTCACAAACATCGGTTATGCACAAAAGGCAGCGCAGAAAAGAGGAAAAGAAATGTCAGGACATTCAAAATTTGCGAACATCAAGCACAAAAAAGAAAAAAATGATGCAAAAAAGGGTAAGATATTTACTGTGATCGGTCGTGAGATCGCCGTGGCTGTCAAAGAAGGCGGCCCGGATCCGGATAATAACAGTAAGCTGCGCGATGTGATCGCAAAAGCAAAAGCAAATAACATGCCGAACGATACGATCGACCGCGGCATCAAGAAAGCGGCGGGAAATGTCGACGCCGTGAATTATGTGAGCATTACATATGAAGGATACGGCCCGAACGGGACGGCGATCATCGTAGAAGCGCTGACTGACAACAAAAACCGTACGGCTTCCAACGTAAGAAACGCGTTTACAAAAGGCAACGGCAACGTCGGTACGACGGGGTGTGTCTCTTATATGTTTGACACGAAAGGTCAGATCATCGTGGACAAGGAAGAATATGACACCGACGCGGATGAATTCATGATGCTTGCTTTAGACGCCGGCGCGGAAGATTTTTCCGAGGAAGAAGACAGCTATGAAATCGTGACGACTCCGGATGATTTCAGCCAGGTCCGCGAGGCATTAGAAAAAGAAGGCGTTCCGATGGCGCAGGCGGAAGTCACCATGATCCCGCAGACTTACGTGGAACTCACTGATGAAAATGATATAAAAATGTTCAACCGCATTTTGGACCTTCTCGACGAGGACGACGATGTCCAGGCAGTATACCACAACGTGGATGAGTAATGGCGACCTGGAATTCCAGAGGTTTACGCGGCTCCTTTTTAGAAGAACTCATCAACCTCACAAACGAAAAGTACCGGTCACAAAAACTTGCCCTGATACAAAAAGTGCCGACCCCGATCAAACCGATCCGCATTGATCAAAATACGAGGCATATCACGCTCGCCTATTTTGAACAGAAAAGTACGGTCGATTACATCGGCGTGATCCAGGGTGTTCCCGTCTGTTTCGACGCCAAAGAATGTGTGAGCGACCGGTTCCCGCTGGCGAACATACATGAACATCAGATGAAGTTCATGACCGAATTTGAGCAGCAGGAAGGCATCGCCTTTCTACTGATCTATTTTGCCGCCAGGGACTGCTACGTATATCTGCCATATAAAAAATTGAAACAATTCTGGACACGCATGGAATCCGGCGGAAAAAAGAGCTTCTCCTTTTCCGAACTCGACCCCGCCTTTGAAATTTCAACGTATTCCGGAACCTTCGTGCACTACCTCGAACAAGTATCCATGGACATGGAACAGCGGCAGTCACAATAACAAAAACTACCAGAATGAAAAAAACCTTCGTGGGTACAATAGTATCAGATAACCGAGTGGCTTCGATTTGAAACGTTTCGGATAACGGAATGTTTCAGGGGACATTCCGTTATCTCTCAAGATAAATACTAAAAACACGGAGGTGAAATGTGATGAGCAAATCTAGCAACAGAATGGAAGTACCACAGGCCAAAGACGCGATGAACAAATTCAAGATGGAAGTTGCATCTGAGATCGGCGTAAACCTGAAGGAGGGTTACAATGGTGACCTCACATCCAGAGAAGCCGGCAGCGTAGGCGGCGAGATGGTTCGTCAGATGATTAAAAAGCAGGAAGAGTCTATGCGCTAGTTGATCTGTCAACCCGACAGAATGGTGGAATTACGTGAACTCACGTACTTCCACTACCACCACGCGCAAAAATACCTGCGACAAAAGGCACCCCGGCTGCCAGACGGCAGCCGGGGTGCCTTTTTTGTATCGTAAAATATGAAAAATGTGCCAATGTAGCAAATTGTACCTTGAAAATTGCAATCCGTACTAGATCGCTTGAAAAACAGAACTTATTTTGGTATAAACTTGCTATAGGAGAAATCTGTTTTAGAAGGAGGGGAAAGACATGAAGGAACAAAACAAACGCATTAAATCAATAAGAAAGAGGGGGCAGCGTATCTTAGCGGCGTTGCTCGCCTTATGTGTATTTGCCACGTCCTGTCAGAATATGCCGGGAGTGACTGCTGCGAGCGCAGCAGAACATGTGGAGAAAACCACGACGGGAAATACGACAGAACGTGCAGCGGAGCGTGCGGCGGCGCCGAAGGCGGGAGCAGCGGAACCGGCCGAGAGCGCTGGGAGCGCTTATATGTGGTATGACAATACGCAGCCGTATTTTAATGTGCGCGGCATTGACAATGGTAAGGAGCTGCAGACGACTTATCGGGATCGGGGTTACACAACTGCGAGCAAGGTGGACGGAAATAAGATAAGATGGAACAGCAGTAAGAACGTCGCGATGGGAAATTCCCTTTTTGGCTCCAGACAAATGGAATTAGTCTATAACGGAAGATATGTCCGTATCCGTTATACGGTGGAGAATAAAGGTTCTACGGAGCAGGAATTTCAAGTTGGCTCATCGGCAGATGTCATGATTGATGACAATGACAATGCTGAGGTTGTGGGCACGGGAAATGGCCTGAAGATGGATGGAGCCCCGCAAAACAGTTATCAATATAATTTGGCAGCGCCTACGGCAACGACGATGTGGTATGGATATTTTGCTAGAGCCTATTGGAATATGTTTACGGATCTTGC
Source organism: uncultured Eubacterium sp. (assembly GCA_910579145.1). Taxonomy (GTDB): domain Bacteria; phylum Bacillota; class Clostridia; order Lachnospirales; family Lachnospiraceae; genus Eubacterium_F. The sequence goes on along the minus strand of CAJTTQ010000023.1, from coordinate 12,441 downwards.
GGATAAAACGGTGCCTTACAATGACGACAGCGGTATGGCATGGTCATGGACAGGGAAGGTAGCACCCGGACAGAAGTGGAGCCGCTATGTGCTGCTCGGCGTGGGTGAACTTCCGCCTTCCCCTAAAAAGCCGGAACTGACCGCTGACGTTCCCCAGCTGGCGGTAGGAAAAACTAGAAACGTGGCGGGAAAGACAAATCCGGGCTGTACGGTCTGCGTGGAAGTGCAGGGAGAGGAATATACCGCAGTGGCGGATGGGAACGGTAATTTTTCCGTTCCGATAACGCTGCCGGAAGATGCGGTGATAGGAGAAACGACACTCAATTGTTATGCGGTGTCTCCAGAGGGAGGACTTTCTGATACGTTGAACAAGCAGATCGATGTAGTTAGAGAGCCGTTCATCAGCCTGACGGATACTGTGACGACGATTTTAGAAGACAGTACCGTAGATCAGGAATGGTACTTATCGTTTATCAAAAAACACGTCGGCACCGTAACTTATACATCGACAGTCAACACGAAAACGGCAGGTACCTATACCGTTACCTACCGGGTGAGTGTGCCTGGCTATTCCGACAAGACAGCGACGCTGAAAGTCACTGTACTGCCGAAACCGCTGGAACTGAGCAGAACGACGGCGGTGCGTGTGGCCGGCAAGGACAGCTTCAGCCTTTCCGCCAAGCTCACTTACACAGGCGGGGAGAATATCACAGAGACAGGTTTTGTGTGGGGCATTATGATGAATCCCACCACCGGAGTCTGCAACGGACAGGTAAAGACGCCATCGGCGGTGAAGACAAAAGGCGGCTCCCTGAAAGGGACGGCGACGAACATTGTGGACGGCGTCGTATATCATGTCCGTGCCTATGCTAAAAATGCAGCAGGGCAGGTCTGGTACGGCGCAGAGGCTCAATTTGACATAAATGCAAAAAAATACGGAGAATTTACGATAAAGAATAATGGAAACAATAAATTTACCGTTACGAGGATCAATGGAACGGATGGTAGGCAGACGGTATATTACCGCACGCAGAATGGCTCTGCCGTCAGCGGTACTCATTTCACTGGCAAAGCTTCGTCGCTGACATTTGCGGAGGGCGAAACAACAAAAACCATCGAGATTACCGAAAAAGGGGCGAACGTCGTATTTTCCGGTAAACCTGCCACGGCATACACAAATGCAGACCGTGTCTACTGGGTGGAACTGTACCGTGTCGATGGCGGCGGTAAGCTTGGCAGCACCGCCAAGGCAAAGAGAACGCTGGCAAAAGACGGCAGTTATATGGTAAACAGAACGGTATATGGTGAAAACCCAAGAAGCGTCTCCACGAGTGATGATAACAAATACGTGGTGGACAGAAGTAAGACGAAAGCGCATCAGCCGTTTTTTACAAATAACAGGGGATATAACCAGAGTCATGGCTATAAGAATTTTAATACCCAGCGCTCCTTTGACATCGGGACGGCGAACGAACGCGCTTACTTGAAACAGACGGCGACAAAAGATATGTACTACAGGCTGAAATTTAAGGCACGAGAAAAGGATGACGCCTGGGAACACATTTGGATTGCGAATCATGCGCCGAATAATTTTGATAGTTCCAATGAGCATAACGGTCCCATCAATATTAATGATTCTTTGTTTGGGGCGGCGAAGTACACGGCGAGATTTGACATCACTTCATCATCCGGGGCAGATGTAACGATTCCCGGTACGGCATCAAGAACGAATATAACAGATTTTGCCTCCTCTGCGCGTGACGGCGCCGTGTCCGGGGACTGGCTGAAGTTTGGCAGGGATGAAACAGTGAATGTGTGGTTTGCTGCGACAGGAAAGGACACAGACAAATGGTACATGGAAACATATACAGATTACATGAAGGTGGTGGATGAGATAGAGCCGCAGCTATGCAGCGTCGCATCGGTTGGCGTCGGCACATTCAGGCCGGGCGATGAAGTGAATCTTCCGCTTATTTTTGATGAGATCGTGGACAGTCAGAACAGCACGCTGTCCGGTGTGACACTGGATACTTCATGGGGTACTTTTACCTATGCGGGCGGTGCAGATACAAACGTCCTCTACTTTAAGGGGAAGGTTCCGGAAAATGCGTCTTCTACCCTGAAAGTCAATAAAATAAACGGCGCAGATAAGATCAAGGATATGTGTGATACGAACGGCAAGGCATCCGGAGGCACGGGAAGCACGACGGTGGATGTAGACAATAAAGTTCCTGCCGTATCCATCACGAACCCGTCCCTTACAAACGGCACGGCACAGGCAGTCATTACCGCCACCAATGCGGATATACTGCAGTATGCGTGGTCTCAGACAAGTGCCATACCTGCAACGGGCTGGATCAGCAGTACAAGCGGGTCAAAAGTAACGAACAGGCAGACCTCCGGCACATGGTATCTCCATGCGCGGGCTGTTTACAATGCCACGGGTAGAGAGGCCTTTACCAGCCGCGTTTTTAATTTTTCGGGCGCTGCGTCCGGTAAGCTGCCGGACATCGTCCTTTCCGTGGACAATAGTGCATGGGCGAGAGAGCGGAAGATCAACATAACGACAAAGGAACCCGCGGGGGCTGTCGTGAAGGTCAGAACACCGTCCGGGTCGGAGCAGACCGTCTCCGGGAATTCTTATACGGCGACGGCGAATGGCGGTTATACCTTTACCCTTACCGCAGGCGGGGAAACGGTCGTAAAGTCTGTCGCGGTCACAAAGATTGACAGGGCAGCGCCTTCGGCGCAGATTACGGAGCCGGAGGAGAAGGTTCAGACAGAAAACGTGACATTTATCGTCACACCTGCGGATGCGGGCGGCTCCGGTGTAAAGAATGTTACCGGTACATGGACGAAGACGACAAACGGCGGCAGCCAGGTGACAGAGAAAGCCGAGCTGACAAAGCAGGATGACGGTACTTATAAAGCAGTAACAACGGGAATTACGGGCAATAACTATACGTATCGTCTGAGCATAGACGTGGAGGATCATGCGGGCAATAAAACTACGTCTGCCGCGGCTTCCGGCACGTATACGGTCAACTTTAAAGTCCCGACCGTTACGGTGCAAAAGAAAAGCGAGACAAACAAAGGGTATATCTATGCCTATACGGTAAATGCGAATGGCAATACGATCACGGCGGTCAATCTGCCGAACGATACAGTGACAACAGAATTAAGCGGCGAGTTCACACTGACCGCGGCAGGGACTTATTATGTAATAGCCAGTGACAGCGCGGGACATGTGGTGAGAAGCCAGGCCATCAACGTGGCGCAGGGCGTCGATTTTGATGCGCCCGAGGTCCGCGTATACCAGAGAGATACCAAATGGGCAAAGAAAGCAGTGCTGGAACTGTCCATTTATGAGAAAAGCGGGATACAGTCCATCAAAATGCAGCGCGAAGGGGCGGGGGCGACAACCCTTGCACTGGACAAACTGCAGACAGAGGCCGGTTCTTCCGACGTTTATCAGTACAATAATATCGAGGTCACCGCTAACGGCAAATATACCTTTATGGTAACGGACACAAAAGGAAATGCGGCAGCGGCAGAGATTACGGTAAAAAACGTCGACAAAACCGTTCCGGTGCTGACTGCGAAAGCCAGCGCGACGCCAAGGATGAGCGGCTGGTATACGGATGCGGAGGTGCCGCTGGTGATGACGTTTGGCGACCCTGTGCCGGCCAATGGTGAGGGCGGCACGGAGAGAAGCGGTCTGGCCTCAGTGCAGTATAAGCTGGTGTCAAAAACAGATAAGAATACACTTGGCACGACAACGCCGTCCGGATTGAAGTCCGTGCCTGCTTCTGACCTGGCAAAAGGTACTTATACTGTCAGCCTCACGCAGATGGGAACCTGGTATCTCTATGTAAAAGCGACAGATCAGGTGGGAAACGAATATAAGGGTTACTGTAATGTGACAGGTACAGCGAATACACTTGAGATTAAGAAAGACCATTTCAAAGGAAGTCTTTCGTCCCTCAGCGGACCGGGGACGGCAAAGAAAGAGACGGAAGGTCTCCCGATGACAATCAAGGTGTATTACGGCCCTTCCGGCGGAAAGATGACTGCGGATGGACAGGGCGCACCGATTGCATCGCTTGCGGCAAATGACGGGTCATCGACGAAACAGGCGACGGTTAGCTATACGACGAAACAGGTCGGCGTAAACCGCCTCTATATCCAGCCGGCGTCATGGGACAAAAGCTTTCATTGGACCTACTATGTGTACCGGGTGAGATTTGACAGTCAGGGCGGCTCTGCCGTGCCGTCGTATCTGGTATGGACAAAGCAGGACAAAAATTCCACAAGTACGACCGTGGACTGTAAAGTGGCAGAGCCGGTTGTACCAACACGCAAGGGTTATACGTTTCACGGCTGGTACACCGATGCGGCGTGCACAGACAGCAAAAAATTTGATTTTGTTAATCAGACGCAGCTCAGAAACGATATGACGCTTTATGCCAAGTGGACGCAGGACGTCTATCAGGTGGAATATGATTTGAAGATGCCGGATTACGATATACATTTCTTACGCGACATGAGTAATACGGACTGCAAGCCGGCCGATCCCCGGCGTTATGCGCACAAGCACTATAAGGAGACACCTTATACGGCGCCTGCGGATAAAACGGAATACCGGTATGGAGATAATATGAAACTGCCTGTTCCGACTCTTGAAACGATAAGGGGAACGTTTGACTATGAAGCAAATGGTGAAACGAAAACGGAAACCTATAATGTTTCCATGACAGGCTTTACGTTCGATGGCTGGTATGATAATGAGCAGTATACGGGCCGGAAGTATACTACGATTGAGGCGGAGGCGACGGGCAATAAGAAATACTATGCGCAGTGGAAGGATACACAGGCCCCCCAGTATGGTAGTACGTGGTATAGTGGATCTTCCGGCGGATATGGTAGCTGGTATGGCGCAGGTACAGGCAGTGTGGGACCATCATTCACAGACAATATCGCAGTAGAAAAAACATCAATGGAGGTCCAAATAGACGATGGAGAGTGGAAAGCGGTTGCGTCAACAAATCATGGAAGCACTCCCAGTTATTTGTACGGGAATTACTATATTGGATGGGTTAATATAGGAAAAAGCTATATGTCGGAGGGAGAGCATACGTATCGTGTAAGGGCAGCGGACAAAGCCGGTAATCTGTACGAATCATCGCTGTATACCATATGGATTGACCGTGGCAAGCCTGCCGTCACCGGCGATCTTACCTATAGTGTGGAGCCGACAGCACGCTACAAAGCGAACAGCAACGGACAGTTTTATGATACGCAAGTCGACGACAGTAAAAGAATATTGTTTTTCAATCAAGCACCGACGATTTCCATTTCGGGAAAAGATGAACCATTGGATGAAAATGGCATATCCAGCGGACTTTGGAAGGTGACATATACGCTGACTGAGCTGGATATGGAAACGGGTAAGGAAAAGCCGTCGACCGAGAAGCCGAGATATACCAACCCGCAATCGAAGTCAGTGTCTTTCGCGAACTACTCTACCACAGAGGGCGTCAGAAGCGGCACCGTTTCGTTTAAACTGCCTGAGAACTGGCGCGGCACGATTACGGATATCCGGCTTTATGACCGGGCGAATAACTATATTAAAATACCGGATATCGGAGAAGTCGTTGTCGATACACTTCCGCCGGTAATTCAGAATGAAAAGATTTATTTCTTTGGTAACAGCAGTGAACATATTGCGCAGCCGGAAGACAAATGGTATACACGGGAGGAATTGACAGGCAAGGGGATTACTCGCTTTGGTGCATACCCTGACCATGACGGAAGGGATGCGGAAGGAAATTCGATAACCGGTGCCCCTATTATGCGTTCCCGATGGCTGGTAAATGGGAAACACACAGGCGGGGTCGGCAATTTATTTTGGAATTATGGCACGGATCTTGGACTCGTGGACTCCCCAACGATCAGCAGTCTCACGGGCGTAAATGAAATTACGCTGGAAGTTACGGATTTTGCCGGAAACACGGCGACGGCGAGCACGACGATCAAGATCGGCGGCGGGCAGGAGATGACGCCGGAGGCGGCACGAGATTATCCGGCGGATGCGATAACGCAGCTTGCGAAGAATGCAGAGTATAAGATCACGGTTGACAAAATGACCTATACGGTTAATTCAGGTGTGGCGGGCAGGATTCCTTTCGTGCTGACACATGATATCGCTGGTGCCATTCCTTCCGGCAGTGATATTGACCTCTGTGGAAAGACGATTGTGATCAGGAAGAAAGGGATATCGGGCCACTCAGAAGATTCGGAGGCGCAGATGCTCGACATCAAGGCGCGTCCGGCTGCACTGAATATGGAGGATGATACGGTTCTTTCGGTTGATTTTGAACTATTGGAGAAAGCGGAAGATGCACAGATCAATCTGAAAATTGCCGATAGTACATATGCCTATGAATACAGTACCGACGGGGGAACAACATGGAAACAGGTTCCGGCGGACAAAGTGATCAAAAATCTGCCAAGTGGAGATATTCCGCTTCGCGCAGAGGCGAAAGCGAATACGACGGAGGCCGCGAACGACGGCTGGCCGCACGGGAAACAGAGCAAAAAATATATTAATCCCGGCAGCGGTAAGATTTTTGTGCAATATGATCTGAATGCGACGGATCCTTCGGCGATCGGGCAGCCGGGCAGAGTAGAGGGTCTCAATTATAAGAGTACGCTGTCGAAGCCGGTGGACCCTGCGCGAACGGACTATCAGTTCATGGGCTGGTATACGAAGTCAAACCCTTACCAGCCGGGAGGCGGCACGGAGGCACAGTGGCGTTTTACTGGTGCTGCCAATGCGAATACGGTTGGTGAAATTATCGGTACAAACAGGGCGGATTATGAGGGGAGGATCGTTGACAACAGTATAGGTGTGACGCTCTATGCCGGCTGGCGGGAGACGACGAAACCTACATTAAATGTGGCGCTGGAGACTGACACGAGTGCAGATGGCAGCGGTGTGATGGAAAGTGCCGAATCGGGGAAATGGTATCCGAATCTCCGAATCAAGATGACTTACAGTGATAACGTGGGTGTGACGGGACTTTACTATACAACTTCTTCCAGCACCAATCCCACATGGTATCCACTGAGTCTGAACGACGCAGAAACATCAGACCATAAGGTATTTACGCTCCCTTATACAAATTTGTCTGAGGGCAGCAAAACCATCCGCTTTAAGGCGGTGGACGCTGCGGGCAATGAGACGGAGGAGAAGATTTCCTATAAGCTCGATAAGACGCTGCCCGTGCTCGGTGAGGAGTCCTATAATTCCGGTTGCAAGAATATATGGCACTGGGCGATACGCAAAAGCAATCTTAACATCACCATTCCGGTCACGGAGACGAATTTAAAACAGGTGGAATATACTCTCATGCCGTTTACGTCCGATGCGGCAGGGAAAGAACTGACGGAAGAGGTGTCAGACGAAGCTGTGGCGGCAGGGAATACGGATGTGAAAACGGCGAGTGTCTCGGGCGGTAAGGCTACGATTACGCTTCCCTCTGATTTTAAGGGCGCCATCAAAGTGAAGGCGGTAGACCTGGCAGGCAACTGCTCGGAAGAAAAGCAAATCGGCGTGAAAGTTCCCGGAATTAAGGGATTATTTGTGGAAAATAATGCGCCTGAGATCGCCGTAAACGCGAATGGTGCCAGTCTCTCATCCGGCTACTATGATACCGCACCCGAACTTTCTGTCGATGTGACAGATTTGACGGGTGGAAAGGATAAAAATGCGGGGATTGCTTCCATTACATGGCGGATCGGCAGCGGCACGAAAAATACGGTCAAAGCGGATTTTGATGCCAAACCCACGAGAAACTATACATTTACTCTAAACGAACTCGCCGGAAAGACGGGCGTATTCAATGTGACTTTCACAGCGACTGACCAGGCGGGTAACTCGAAGACGAAGAGCGTGACAGTTAAAATAAAGAGCAAGGCAAAGACACCGGTTCTTACGGTTGATTATATGAATGAGAAGCTGACAGGTCTTGCGGCGAATGCAGAATATGATGTGCGCGGTGAAACATTTACGGCAGACGGAAGCGGTTGTATCCGTATGGCAGAAGACTGGTTTGGCACTGACAATTTCCAGATCAGCCGCAAGGCGTACAGAGAAGATCTGCTTGACAGTGACTGTGCAGTCTGTAAGATCGCTGCCCGTCCGGAGGCACCAGATGTGCGTGTGGCAAAAGATGAGACGATCCGCGGCAAAGCTGACGCACAGTTAAATGGCGTAACCCAATATATGGAATACAGTGCTGACGGAGGCAGGACATGGACCGGCGTGCATGAAAGTGATCTGAAAGAACTGACAGGGGATGCCGGCATACTGGATGTCCCCACAGGAATTTTGACAGTGCGCGTAAAAGCGACTGCTAGCGTACCACACGGATTTGAGACGGAAGTGAGGCCGAATGCGGGCAGGACGCTGACCGTTACGTTCCATCCGATGGGCGGCAGTAATGTTTCCGCGATTATGGATCGGTCATGGCATGATACGGTGAAGCGGCCCGCTGACCCGATAAAAGCGGGACATGATTTCATGGGCTGGTATAAGGATGCAAAAGGCGAAGAGCCTTGGCATTTCGAGGGAGATGCGGGGACTAAAGACCGGCTGGAAGATGATATTACCCTCTATGCGAAGTGGCGTGATACAGTAACTCCTTCCCTTAGCGCAGCATTGGAGACCGGTGTGGACGGCGTCATGGAGGATGTGACCGGGAGGGATCAATATTATCCGAACCTTCAGGTTAAGCTGACCTACAGCGATAATGTAGATGTGACCAAACTCTATGTCAGCAGGGACGGCGGGGCCTATGCCCTTGCAGGCAGCATAGGCGGCACGGACGGCAGCGCAGACATAAGCAAAGAAGTTCCGCAGGGCAAGACAGCGGACGGTTATGTGCAATATCATTTTATATATGATGATATCGCGGAGGGCAGCCACACCTACACCTTCAAGGCAGAGGATGCGGACGGCAATATGATGGAAACCGAGGCGCTGACGGCAAAACTGGATACGACTGCTCCTGCTATGGGCGAAGCATCCTTTGAAAGCGGATATAAGAATCTTTGGGATTGGATCGTCCGCAATGAAAGCCTGCAGATTATAGTGCCGATCAATGAGATCGACAGCGGTGTGGAAGAGGTGGTATATACTCTTATACCTGCGGCTGATGTTACCGATGCAACTGTTATAACAGGAACTGCGACGGTGGAAGAGGTTTCGGACCACGGTGTGGATTATCAGGCGAAGATTTATGTTGCATCCGATTTCAAGGGAAGCGTTCGCGTGGAAGCAAAGGACAAAGCCGGGAATGAGGCGGATGTCAAGACGATCGGTACCGACGACGAAGATGTAAAAGGTGTGATCGTGGAGAACAAAGCGCCTATGATTACGGTACATGCGGACCGTGATATAGCGGCAACGGGAGCGGCAGTATCGGCAGCCGCGGCAGATGTACTCGGAATGACGGTTTCAGAGGAATATTATGAGACGGCGCCGGAACTTATGGTGAACGTAACGGACGAGGAGAACGACATTCTGAACGGTCTGATTACAGGAGGTATCGCGTCTCTCAGCTACCAGATCGGAGAGGGTGAGCCGACGCTGGTGGGGACGCAGGATGAATATAAAAACGAGCGTAAGACAAAGGTTGATTTCACCATTCCGAGCGCGAAGATCCTGGAAGGAGAGACCGATATTACCATAACGGCTGTGGATCATGCGGGGAATCAATCCACAAAGAAACTGACCATCAAAGTCAAGACTCCTCTCGATGTACCCCGGGCAAAGATCGGTTATGTGGAGGAAACGCTGACCGGTCTGGAGGGAGATACGTCATACTGGATCAGCGTGGATGGTGAAGATGATAGCAGAAAGATGATGACAACGGATGCGGACGGGAAGATCATGTTAGAGGAAGACTGGATTGGCAAGACGCTTACCATCGTGCAGATCAGCAGTATGGAATCAAGAAGCAACAGTCCGGAACAAAGCCTTACCATTCCTTCACGTCCGGGAGCACCGATACTTGGTACAGAAGACGAGAGCCATCCGATGTGGCGTGACGGAACGATTACGGGGTTTGCGGCGGATCAGGAATACGAGATTGCCGAAGACAGTTTCATCATTCAATGGCGTGATGCCGTTGTGACAGACGGAAAGATTACCGGACTTTACGGTACCGGCTGCCTGCCAGATGATGCTTTGGATTCTTTCGGAAAATACTGTGTGCGTGTAAAAGCAGCAGATCATCCGGACGGTACAGGCAATTTTACGGGCCATCCGGCGAGAGTGACAGTTGGTTCCGGTTTACCCGTGCGGTTTGATATGCCGGATGCGGACATTGATTACCGGGAAACATCATTGAAAGAACGAGTGCCGGGCGGGCTTGTACCGAATGCGGAATATAAGATCGTATACACAGAAGACGGGAACACGATGACCAGTACTTTTATGACGGATGATGCCGGTTATGGATATATCGAGGATGTCTGGATGGGCCAGGAATGTCAGATCATTCGTTCCGGTTATGGTATGTCGAGTATTGACAGCGAGGCCCAGCGCCTGACGATACCGCCAAGACCTGCTGCACCTGCACCCGTGGGGAAAGAGGTAAGCGGAATAGACAGAGAGGACGGGATGCTGACTGGTCTGAAGGCAGACACAGCCTATGAAATATCCACGGATGGCGGCGGGATATGGACGGAAAAGATCGCTAACGAAAAAGGTGAGATTACCGGACTGGCAGCCGCAGATTATATCGTGCGGGAATCCGCTACGGATACAAAGTTTGCAAGCCAGCCGTGTGAGCCGGTGAAAGTAAATGGATGCTATGAGGTTACTCTGCACGGAAACGGCGGAAGTGCCGGAACCGAACTTACGGATTATACGGAAGGAACAGGGGCGGTGCTGCCGGCTGACTGGACGAGAGACCGTTATCTTTTTGTCGGCTGGTATGACAACGAGGCCTTTGACGGAGAAGCCGTAACGAATATTTCCGCTGCCGAAACCGGGGCGAAGGAATACTGGGCAAAATGGCAGTGTGAGAAGCCAGCTTCAGAGATTGATTATCGAGAAACATCGCTGACAGGGCTTGCGGCAGATACGAAATATAAATTGGAATACGAAAAAGACGGGGAGACCGTGAGCGAGATCATAACGGTAAATCAGGAGGGCAATGTACCCATCAAAGAGGAATGGATGGGCAGAGACTGCTGCATCATCTGTCTCGGGAATGGTTTATCGGAGGAAGACAGCGAGGCACAGAACCTGACGATACCGCCAAGACCTGAAGCGCCCGCACCGAAGGCTGAAGATGTAAGCGGAGAAGGCAGGGAGGATGGAAAGCTGACCGGTTTGAAGGCAGACACGCTCTATGAAATATCCACGGATGATGGTAAAACATGGACGGAAAAGACTGCGGATGCCAATGGTGAGATTACCGGATTGGCTGCTGCAGATTATATCGTGCGAGAACCCGCTACGGATACAAACTTTGCGAGCCAGCCGTGCGAGCCGGTGAATGTAAAGAAATATAATGTTGCGACACCGACACCGGATGCCAGTGCGGATCCAGCCGTGACACCGGAACCAGACGCCAGTGCAGATCCAATCTTGACGCCGGCACCCGATGCCAGTGGGAAGTCAATTGTGACACCGACAGAAACACAAAAGGCATTCGATAAGGAAAAGAGCAAACTGGAACTGCATTCCAACTTGAAAGCCATTCAGACGGGAACGAAACTGAAAGTCTCATGGGGCAGGGTAACAGGCGCCAACGGTTACAGCGTCTATGCTCAGTATTGTGGAAAGGATTTTAGTGCCAAGTCGCTGAATCGGGTCAAGAATGGCAGAATAACAAATATTACCATTAAAAAAATTAATGGTAAAAAGCTGGATACCACAAATAATTTCAAAATGTATGTTGTGGCATGGAAGTGGGAGAATGGTAAAAGAGTATCTCTTGCCAAAACCTTAATCATACATACCGCAGGGAAAGACAGCGTAAAATATACGAATGTCAAAAAGATTCAGGTAAAGAAAGTTTCGTATGTGATGAAGCGGGGCAGCACCGCAACACTCCGTCCCAAAGCAGTTCTGTATGATAAGCGGAAAAAGCAGCTCACACTGGCACATTGTAAAGAATTCCGCTATCTGAGCAGCAATAAAAAAGTGGCGACGGTAACGGCAGGCGGAAAGGTAAAGGCAAAGGGAACAGGTGAATGCGCTATATATGTCTTTGCGAAAAACGGCTGCAAGCGGAGAATTAAGATCAAGGTAAAGAAATAGGTAAATAGAAAAGTGGAGTTGGCATCCCAGGAATATCATTTAGTGAAGGCATAGGTAGTGACAATCCTTACAGGGGCTGTCGGGAAATGACAGTTCCAAATCAG
>CAJTTQ010000022.1:11567-37889 GCA_910579145.1 uncultured Eubacterium sp. | reverse complement strand
TCTTTCTTACTTCTGATCGGTTCTGTTGCTGCCATAATAAGAAGCCCCCTTGTCTTTGATAGAAAATAAGTATAACCTATCAAGAGCAAGAGGACACTTGTTACATTTTGTGTATTCTGTTACATTCTGGCATTATATTTTGCTCCAAACCCTTATTAAGTGCCGATTTATCGCTAAAAAATCAATATCCAAACAAAGGAATAAGATGTGATTTCCCAGATTTTGTTAAAAAATTATTTTTGTTCTCATAAAATTCTTGGGATAAACCTCAAATGAGGACAATTTTTTCTTGAATCTTATAGATTTTAATGATAAAATAGGTAACAGAATACACATTGTGTTACATTCTTACAAATCAAACGGTTTTAGGCTTATTTTTAATGTTTGAGAAAAACAAGCCTAGGCACATTAAAGGAGGCGTTTTATTTGCAACTTAAAAATCAGATGAGCAAAAGGTTAATTTCTACGTTATTGGCATCGGCACTTTTTATGCTGAGCATCACGGCTTTTCCAGCCAAAGCGTATGCAGCAGGATGGCTGAATTATAGCCAGGATATTTCTCTCGGGAATACAGTTACTGGGACTATGAAGCAAGGAGATTATTATGGACCACTCGAAAATGCAGGGAGCAGTTACTACTGGCATACATATAAATTTTCCATGCCACAAAGTGGTTTTCTAAATATATATTTTGAATCGGCTGAAAGAAAATATAACAACATAAATCGCAATGGTTTTGCGATTTTCTCAGATGCAAATCCCGATGAACTGCTTTGGCGATCAAACCAGACTGAAAATAAAATTACATTATCTTACAGTGCAGCGCGTGCAATATATTATGGTTCAGCACAAATTACTTTGGACAAGGGAAATTATTATTTTGCAGTAAGAACATCATCGACCTTTAACATACCATACTACCTTACCCTCAGCTATAAAGAACCAACCATAAATGTGACTTCCATTTCCCTCAACCCATTCAAGATTACGCTGGGAACCGGAACACAACAGACCATAACGGCAACCGTCCTGCCAAACAATGCCACGGACAAAACAATTACCTGGCAGTCGGCCAATCCATCCATCGCCACAGTTGAGCAGGGTGTGGTTACTGGTGTTTCTGCTGGAACGACTACTATTACTGCTTCATCTTTAGACGGAGAGATTACAGCAAGTTGCATTGTTACGGTAACCTGTCCTCATGACTATCAGACCAGCTTTGCTCAAGCTAGCCAAACCGACAATGGATATTTTACGGAACGTTGCAAAAAGTGTGGGAATATTAGACAAAACCGCATTATTTATGCGATTGATAATACTATATTATCAAGAAAATCCGTCACTTATAATGGCAAAGTGCATATGCCCTCTGTCATTGTGCAAGACAGCCAAGGCAAGTATCTAACCTACAATACGGATTATACTTTGTCCTTTACGGGAGATATGAGGAATGTAGGAAAGCATTCAGTTCACATCAAGTTCAAGGATAATTACAAAGGCAGTGCAACCCGCACATTTACTATTCTGCCCAAATCCACAACGATTACAAAGCTGAAGCCCAAAAAGAAAGGGTTTTCTGTAAATTGGAAGAAACAGAGCACCCAAACCACTGGTTATGAACTCGCATATTCTACCAGTAGTAGTTTCTCTAAAAGTAAAACCAATATTGTGACCTTGGGGCGAAACAAAAACAAAAAAACTATTGCCAAGTTAAGAAAGAACAAAAGATATTATGTCCAAATGGTCAAAAGCAAAAATGATAGTTACCAGAAGATAATGCAAATTTTCTAATTTAGAACAGGAGATGATGATATGAAGCATAAATGTATAACAATACTAGGAGTATTGTCCGTAATTTTCTTGTTATGTTCCTGCACAAATGGGGGTAATGATAAAACAACCTCTGATAAGCCTGTTGAAGCAAGCGAAAATAACCAAGAAAAAAATAGTGACAAAGGCAAAAAGCTTTCTGCATTTGAAAAACTTTTTGAAGATGCACCTCTCTGGGTGCAGGACGAAAATGGATTGTATGGGTTTATCAATGCATCCGGAGAGTATGTGATAGAACCAAAATTTGACGGTATAGCTGACAAATATAATCCTTTCTCATCTGGAATATGTTTTGTAGGTGTTCATGAAAACGCAAAAAGATTATGGGGAATAATAGACAAATCTGGAAAATATATTGTCGAGCCAACTTTTAGTGAAGTAGGGGAGTTCTCGTGTGACCTTGCCTACGTGAAAGATGTAGATAGCGGTCTGTATGGCTATATCGATAAAACTGGAAAATATCAAATTGAACCTCAATATACAGAGGCGCGTGAATTTGTAGATGAAATTGCCATTGTTTCTAGAGGATATGGCTATGAATATATCAACACATCAGGAGAAAATATTTTTTCTGGTGTCTTTGATGAAGCAAAAAATTTTTCCAATGGAATAGCTGCTGTTAAATCAGATGGTCTTTGGGGTTATATTGATCAATCGGGCGAGTTTGTTATTCAGCCAACTTTTGAAGAGGTATACCCTTTTTCGGAAGGGGTAGCTTTTGTCCGTGGCAGAGATGGAGATCATGCGTTCGGATACTATCTTATTGACAAAAATGGCAATTATCTGATTGATGACCCGATTTATGCACCAATTGATTCTTCAATGCTGTGGAGAGACAATCTATGCCTTGTGCAGAAAATAGAAGCAGATGGGAAGACCAATTATTGTGCACTCATTAATAAAAAAGGTGAGAAGGTGCTTCCTCAGGGAGATGAGTATTTTGGTTTAGTAGGATCACTTTATTATGATAATGAAATCAACAAGACATATGTTTGGGTTCGAGATCCCAAAAGTGACCTTGTGGGTTGCATAGATACAATTGGTGAGTGGCTGGTAAAACCACAATATGATTCTTTTCAAGGTATTAGCCTTAGAGGCGCTAATGGAAACCACTTTTTTCATGTTTCCAAGGATAATACATCAATGTATATAGATAGAGCCGGTAATATTTTAGCAAAAGTGCAAGAGCCTTTGACGTATAGAGAAGATTTTGGCAGTAGCAAGAACATTTTTAAGGTAATTTCCTATGATGGAATAGATTTGAAAGCAGGCGAAAAGCCTAAATATGGCTATGTATCTTCTGAGGGTAATGTCGTAATAGATATTGTCTATGACAAATGCACAGGTTTCTCTAGTGATGACAGCTATGCACGAGCTCAGTATAAAGGTCTTTGGGGAATTATCGATGCAAATGGAGATTGGATAATTCCTGCAAAGTTTGTAAGCATGCAGGGAGCATAATGACTGTTATAAGAAGCTTGTAAACACTTAGAAACAATAGATCTTTGAGAGTAGATTCTAGGGTGCTTTTCCTTCTAAAAATATCAGAAGGGTAGGTGACTTATCGGATTCAAACCGAGGCAAAACCATCTAGACTAGGCTTTAACAGAAATATTGCCGTAACTTTTGTAGTTTGTTTAGCGATAATTGTTTGCGTGATTGTTAAAAAACGTAAGAAGTAGAAAGAAAGTGATTTTTTGGTGTTTGAGAAAACGAGTTTATGTGCACATAGAAAGGAGGGAATTATCATGAAGGCAAAGAAGTCTTTTCGTAACACGTGGTTTAGTCTAGTAATACTCATCGGGCTAATGACAATCGGAGTTTTGTTTCTGCAACAAGATGCATTCGCAAAATCCAAACCAAAGGTCAAAACTATCACCATCACAAAGGTCAACCAAAAGACCGCGAAACATGTTCACAAACAACTCATGCGTGGAAAAAAGTTCAAACTGCGCGTCAAAGGCAACACGAAAAGCTTTCACAAGAAAGCCGAGAAACTCATGGACAAAGTGGCACTCTGCACCGAGTACCGGTGCGATTTCTACCCGATTATCTTAAGTGGGGCGTCAACAAGCACAGCAAAAGGATATACCTATTGCACGGTATCCTCACGAAACTGCGAAGAATATATCTATGGGATTAAATTTGCCAAGCAACGTTACAAGTTCTTTATTGATTATGTTGACAAAACAATCTCTGAGCTTGGGAATATTCGTAATCAGGCTGTCAATGACAGCGAAAGAATACAAATCCTGCTTACTATCGGAGCTACTACAGGGGCAACTGTTTCAGGCGAAAAAGTTTCTAAAGAGAACATCCCAACGAAATTGGACGAAATTATCGCTTCTCTACGGGAATTGAGCGGTTATCTACACAGGACAAAATTCTATAAGTTGTCTGAGGCAATGAAGGCGAGAATTATGCTACCTATTGGAACAAATAAATGGGGCAAGTTCGCAATGCGCTATACGCTTGACGGTAGTCGTACGACCTTTAAGGCGTTGCATGAAAGTAAAGCATATGGTAAGTGTGCTGATTTTGCTTCGGCGACATGTAAAATATGCGCCATGTTCGATATCGGCGACTGTGACTATTTTCGTAGTACATCTGAGAATCATGCTGTGGCACGGGTCAAGGTTAGAACCTTGAACAGGAATACAAAATACAGTGTGATATCGAATGGAGACTTAATGAATTACAATGATTATGTAGGCTACAAGTCCGTTTCTACAAGATATAGGCGCCCGCACAAAATGGACAAAAAGATTAAAAAAATAGATGCCGAGAAACGAGAACTGAAGATGCCTTATGTAAGGATTACGATGCGTGAAGCGTCAACTGGTGCTCAAATGACAAAAAAAGGAGGACTAATACATTATTACATCCCTCGGTCCGAATGGTAAGATGGTAATTTCGCCCGACCCAACAAATGATAAATGGCTCACCTTCCTGGTGGGCCATGATTTTTTACTGTAAAGCTACTATAAAGCTCTTATGCTTCTCTGCAAGCCTGCACAAACTCACAAAATCAGCCCGATTCACAGATATAGAAACAAAAAATTTTCAGCAGAATCCGCTGAAAATCCCTTATGGTGCGAGCGTATTCGTTGCTGATGTAACTACTCAGCAACGAATACGCGAAAATTTTCCACAGGCAAATGCCATACCACTCCACAATGCTATTGACATCCAAGATTATTATGATATAAAAAGTCTTCCTGGCAAAATATACTTACTCCGGTGGTATATATCCCCAGAATACGCTCAATCGTGGGGGCGGTTTCGCTGTTCGCTGTGTCGGAAAAGTAGAGTCATTTCTGCTCATAGTCCCATCTACTCTTGATTTTGACACCATGGTTCTTTAAGCATCTAAGAATTACCTGCGCACCTACGCCAAGTTGTTTAGCGATTTGTGTAGATGTAAGACCGTCCTCATACATGGAAATCACTTTTTTGGCATTTAGCCTGGCTTGGGCTTTGCTTCTGGTAATTTCTACTCCTTGTTCTCTCAAAAGACGGCCAATCGTATTTTTACTGACCTTGAACATTTCCCCCAATTCACGGGTGGTCTTACCAGCTTGATATAAAGAAACGATTTCTTGCAGCTCAGCCTCACTAAACTCCTTGTGTGTTCGTGTTAAATGGCTCACTGCCAATTCTCCATATTCATCAATTTGCTTATTGCAAACCTCAATGTGTTCTGATATAATACATCCAGAGGGAGATTTCGGAAGCTGGCGCCTGAAGTTCAGGACAGTCTGATATTTTTTGGAGTCAAGCCTTGATAATCCCATCAGGTAAAAAGCTTTCTTTGAAAAGACAGAAAATAATCTCTGTCTTTTCTTTTTTTTTTCACAATTATATGATACAATCGTTTTACAAATAAAAAACAGGAAGGACAATGTGTCATGGGTAAAAGCGAAAAAAAAGGAAGTAATCATGGAATCAAGGCAAAAACGGTAGTCATCCTTGCGGCCTGTACACTTGCGGCAGGAATGGTGATCGGCGGTCTGGGTATGCTGATCTATAAAGAATTGTCTGTTCAATCGGCAGATAAACTCGACGATGGTGAAATATATGATTTTCAAAAAGCGGGTTATATTACATTAGGCGAGTACAAAGGGTTGACGGCAGATGTACAGCCGATGGACGAGGACGTTTATTCCGGCATGATCTCCGCGGCGGAGGAGACAGAGATAGAAAATGATGATACCGTGACGGACGGAGATCTTGTAAATATTGATTTTACCGGAAGTTTAAATGGTGAAAAACTAGAGGATGCTTCCGAGGAGGACGCGTATGTATGGATCGGCAAGGGAGAGTATGTGCCAGACTTTGAAAAAGGGATCGTCGGGATAAAAAAAGGGGAAGAGAAGACGATCGACTGCAAGTTTCCAGCGGACTATGACGATGATACCCTGGCGGGGAAGACCGTCCAGTTTACCATCAAGGTGCATGAAAAGTTCAGTGATAAAACGGCACAGAAAGCCTCGGAGGGAAAATGCAATACGGTACAGGAATATTTTGAGTACGAAAAGGCATTGCAGTTAGAAGAAAACCGGGACAGCAAGGGTGAATTGGTGTGGGATGAACTCAGGGAAGGCGTAAAAGTAAAATCTGTTCCCGAAAAGATGCTCGCCAGCGCAAATGAAGACGTTTCGAAAATGTATACGAGTTTTGCCGAACTTTCCGGCATGGGTGTCAATGAGTTGCTGGAGAGTTTCGGAATGGATGAAGACGGGTTGGAAGAGATTGCGACTGAGACCGTTACCGACATTATGATTGCGAAAACCATTGCGTCCAAAGAGGGGATCACGATGGATGACGAGTATTACAAAAACGCGCTCACAGAAATGCTCGGAACCGATGAATCGGATGAATCTGAGGAGTCTGAGGAAGAGTCGATAGAAGCAGGGGAAGATGCGGATGCACCGAAGACTCTGGAAGAATTGGAAGCGGAGTATAAGGAAAGTATGGGAAGCCGGCCGCGGGATGAAATGCTGATCGAGCGCGTCAAGGATTTTGTCGGGGAACATGCGAAAGAGGGAACGGCAGAAGATCTGGCGGACGAGGAGGATGAGCTGACGTTCGAGTGATAAGGAGGGGAAAGAGAGGAAAGCTATGTCAGACAAACAGATCGTTACCCACTACCAATTTGATAACAAGGACGTATACGATCAGGCTGTAATGGAACAAAAGGTCATTCAGGCGATGCGGAATAAATTTAATCTGATGGATGGCAAAGTGGCGGGGAAGGTATACGTAAAAGCGGTGGAGGAACATGTTTTTACTACGGTTGTAGGCTATGCGTTTTTGAATGAATTGCGGAATACGGCAGTCATCCGGGGGAAGATCCCGCCGGAACGGCTGCCGGTTATTCCGGTTAAGGGCGGACAGAGTGAAGTGGTCGTACAGGAGTCCCGCCCGTCCGGGGCGAGGGCGTCGGACGGAAGCCGTTTTAAGCGGATGTATGAGGGGCAGCGCCTGATCAATAAGAGATTGAAGGTCATCGTGTTTGCGCTTGTCGTCATCGTAGCCGCGATCGTTGTGATCGATCTAAAAAGTGAGTACTCCATTTTTACATATTTTACGGATTATCAGGCCAAAATGGAGGAAGAACTCATAAATAAATACGAACACTGGGAGATGGAGCTCAAAGAGAGGGAGGCTGCGCTGGGGCAGCAGGATGCAGACTGAACCGCTTCAAAGGTATAGAATGGAGGGATTGATTTGGAACAAAAAATACTGGTCGTGGACGATGAGCAGAGGATGCGAAAGCTCGTAAAAGATTTTCTCGTGCGGGAGGATTTTCATGTACTGGAGGCAGCCGACGGTGAGAGCGCGGTCGATATTTTTTTGGAGGAAAAAAATATCGACCTTGTCATTTTGGACGTGATGATGCCGAAAATGGATGGATGGCAGGTGTGCCGGGAAATCCGGCAGTATTCCAAAGTTCCGATCATCATGCTAACGGCGCGCGGGTCGGAGGACGATGAACTGCGCGGCTTTGAGCTCGGTGTCGATGAATACATTTCCAAACCGTTTAGTCCGAAGATCCTTGTGGCGAGAGTGCAGGCCATCCTGCGGCGGGCCAACGCGTCTTCCGAAGATATGATCGAATACGGCGGCATTTCGCTGAACCGGTCTGCCCACGAAGTGACCATAGACGGGGAAAAGGTCGATTTGAGTTTTAAGGAATTTGAGCTTTTGGCTTATTTTATGGAAAATAAGGATATTGCCCTGTCCCGCGAACGCATCTTGAACCATGTGTGGGATTATGATTACTTTGGCGATGCGAGAACGATCGACACTCACGTAAAGAAACTGCGCAACAAAATGGGGGAGACGTGTGGGAAGTACATTAAGACGATATGGGGAATGGGATACAAATTTGAGATTTGATGGGGGATCATGATGAAACAGTCGCTTCGGTTACGGCTGGTGTTCCTTTCAGCCGGAATGATCATATTGAGCATCGTCATATGCTGGATCATGAATCTGTTTTTGCTGCCCGGATATTATGAATATTTCAAAAAGAAAACGATGGACGGCGCGTACGGGCAGACCGCTGAATTGTTTGCTGCCAAAGACTGGGAATCGCTCTCGGTGGAAGAAAAAAATGAACTCTATGACGAGGTCGATAAGATCAGTCTGAATTCGAGTGTCACCATGTATATTATGGAAGTGAGGGTCAATGTAGAGAGCGGGATGGTGAACAGTATCGACTATCTGTATCCCGGTATGAGCGAACAGATGAAGGAAAAGAACATTGCGCAGTTCAGTAAATATGTGATGTTCAAGCGGCTCGGAAATGTGTTTGATGAAAATTATGAGATGATCGGGAAAACAGACAATTACGAGCTCTATAAAGTGTACGATGAACGGACGAGTTCGAGTTATATCGAACTCGTCGGCGGACTGAATGGGGATTACTGGATCTACGTGCGCGCCAACTACCAGAGCATACGGGAAAGCGCTTCGATTTCAAATGAATTTCTGGCCTATGCCGGCGCTGCCGTTACGATCCTCTGCATCCTGATCATGATATTTGTCAGCAACCGGTATACAAAGCCGATCCTGGCACTGGCAAAGCTGGCCCAGAAGATGGAACAGCTCAATTTTGATGTCCGGTATGAAGAAGACCGGAAGGATGAGATCGGCGTGCTGGGCCACAGCATGAACTCCCTGTCGGACAAACTCGAGGAGACGATATCCGAGTTGAAAACAGCAAATAATGAATTGCAGCTTGACTTACAGCGCCGTTCCGAGCAGGAGCAGATGCGCCAGGAATTCCTGGCGAATGTGTCCCACGAGTTGAAGACGCCGATCGCGCTGATCCAGGGATACGCCGAGGGGCTGCAGGAAAATGTCAATGATGACCCTGAGAGCCGGGATTTTTATTGTGAGGTCATCGTCGACGAGGCGGATAAAATGAACCAGATGGTCAAACGGCTTTTGAGCCTGAACCAGCTGGAATTTGGAAACGGACAGGTACACTTGGAACATTTTGATGTCCGGGAGGTCGTACGGTCGGTACTGGCATCTTCGGCTATCCTGTTCCGTCAAAAGGAGATCACCGTGTCGTTTGCCGAGCCGGAGCCTGTATTTGTCTGGGCGGATGAGTATATGACCGAAGAGGTCGTCATGAATTATGTCAGCAACGCGGTCAACCACATCGGCGGTGAGCGCATCATCGAGGTAAAAATACAAAGCAGCGGGGAGAAGGCGAGGATCAGCGTGTTTAATACGGGAGAAAAGATTCCGGATGAAGAGATTGGGAAGATATGGAATAAGTTCTATAAGGTGGATAAGGCGCGGACGAGGGAGTACGGCGGCAACGGGATCGGATTATCCATCGTTAAGGCGATCATGGATGCCCATAACCAGCGGTATGGCGTAAAAAATTACGACAATGGTGTAGAATTTTGGTTCGAATTAGATGAAAAGGCTGAAAATTGATTGAAGTTTGAATGAGAATGTGTTAAGATATAGTATATCGGTTAGAAAACGCATATGCGCAAAAGGAGGAAAAAATGTTGAAGAAAAAGGGCATTCTTTTACTTTGCCTCTGCTTGAGCGTGGTTGTGCTCGCCGGATGTGACAGCGGCAGCGAATTGACGGCGGAAGAGCAGGATAAAATTGCGGAGTACTCAGCGGGAATATTGTTACAGCACTATGGTAAGTACAGCCGGAGGCTGGTAAAGCAGGAGACGGCAGCGCCGCAGAACACGGGATTGCCGGTCGTGGTTACCCCGGTTCCGGTTGAGGATGATAAAGAGCCGGTGGACGAAGACGTGGTTTCGGAAGACGGGGAACCAGAGGAGAACGTAAATCCAGTTTCCCTCAACGACCTGTACCATGTTGCGGGTATGAATGTCACGTATCGCACATATGCTGTCTGTAAGGAGTACCCGAAAAAAACATCCACATTCCAGTTGACGGCGAAAAGGGGAAAACGCCTCGTCGTCGTACAGTTTGATTTGAAAAATACAGCAAAAAAACCGCTGCATGTAGATCTTAGCAAGCGGCAGATCGAGTACTCGCTGGAGGCGGACGGAGCGTCGTATAAACCGACGATCGCTATTCAGGAAAACGGCGGGATGAATTATCTGGATACGAAGTTAAAAGCTGGCGGGTCGGAAAAAGCAATCCTCGTATTTGAGATACCAAAGGGTTCTTCTGGATTCGGTTCTGGTGTTCTGACAGTAAAAGAGGGCGAAAACGCTGCGACGGTCCAATTGAAAAAGTGATTCAGGGAAAAAAGGATGGAGGCTGAGGGATGGAATACAAAGAGAGAAAGAGGAGTTTGTTTTTCGGACTTCCGTTATCATTTACTACATATACGATCACGGAAAACAAGATCAACATAAAAAAGGGACTGCTCCGCAGGGAAGAGGACGACACACTCCTTTATAAAGTACAGGATGTGAAGCTTGTGCGGGGAATATGGGAACGAATATTTAAGATGGGGACGGTCATCTGCTATTCCAGTGACATAACAGATGCGAAGCTGATGATCACCCACATTAAGAATAGTTCAGAGATCAAGGAATTTATTCTGCAGACATCGGAAGCCGAGAGGAGAAGGATGCGGGCGATCCATACAGTTGGACTGGACGCGCCGGGGGAAGCAGAGTATGGCAACCAGGAGGATTGGCAGTGATGCCGGGAAAAGGAGGAGATTAATTTGTCAGTTGAAACAGCGAATGATACAGGAATTTTGTTGGAGAGCGGAACGAACGAACTGGAACTGTTAGAATTTATGGTCGGAAATCAGTATTATGGTATTAATGTAGCGAAGATCAGGGAATTGTGTCCGTTCCAGCCGCCGACACCGGTGCCGAATGCCCATGAATATATCGAGGGGATCTTTATGCCCCGGGATATGCTGATCACGGTGATCAATCTGTGTAAGGCACTTGGTATGCCGGGACCGGAGAATGCGGAAAATGATATGTACATCATTACGAATTTTAACCGTTTACATACCGCGTTCCATGTACAGAAAGTATTGGGGATACACAGGGTTTCGTGGGAGGATATCGCGAAACCGGATTCGACGATCGCTGCATCCGGGAAGGGCGTAGCGACGGGAATTGCAAAGGTAGATGATAAGATCATCATCGTTCTGGATTTTGAAAAGATCGTGTCAGAGATCAATCCGGAAACCGGATTGAAACTGTCAGAAGTGGATGCGATGGGCGAGCGATCGAGACATGACTGTCCGATCCTTCTCGCGGAAGATTCTCCTCTGCTTTTGGAGATGCTGAAAAAATGCCTGACCCGTGCCGGGTATACACATCTGATACCTACGACGAATGGAAAAGAAGCATGGAATGTGCTGGACCGTCTGATGAAGGATGGAGCCGTGATCGGGGAAGATATCGCGTGCGTGATCACGGATATTGAAATGCCTCAGATGGACGGACACCATCTGACGAAGCTGATCAAGACCGATGATCGGTTTGAGGGACTGCCGGTCGTGATCTTCTCCTCACTCGTCAACGATGAGATGAGACGGAAGGGCGAGGCGCTCGGAGTCGATGCGCAGTTGTCCAAACCAGAGATCGGTAAACTCGTCAGGCAGCTTGATCTGCTGTTGAAGTAATACCTTACCGCCTTTGGAGGCAATTGCCCTGCGGCAATTGCCGTTCACGGCAATGACAAAAAAGGGTATAGTGGACAGGGAGGTCGAATAAAAGGGAGGTAAAGGCTTGCTATGGCAAATGAGGGAGAATCCTACTTGGATGAACTTTTAAATACAGTGGCGCCGGACTGGGAGGATACGCCGATCAGTCCGGAAAATATGTTGGAAGATTTTGATGAGGAATTGGAAGAAGAAGTATCCTTAGAGGATGCGTTAGCTATTTTAAATGACTTGCCGGATTCGGAAATGATCTATGAAGATGGGGCCGACGAGGGTGAGCAGTGGGATGGCGTGGACGAATTGGCAGGGTTGTCGGATTTCGGGGATGTCCCGGGAGAAGTGACAGATTTCGGAGATATGCCGTCAGTGGAAGAGGCGCCGGCGGCAGACCAGAAACCGGAGTCTGACGCAGAACATTCTTCTGCTCCAGAGGAAACAGGCGGGGATGAGGCGGCAGATATTCCGCTTGATCTGGATGCGATCATGCCGGAAGAAGAATTGTCGGACGAGTCGGGTGCGTCGGATGCAGATGTGTCTGAATCCGATATACCGGATATGGATATCCCGGTTTTCGATGATGCGCCTGTCCCTTCTGAGTCAGAGTCCGATGCAAAAGAGCAGGCTTCCAGTGACAGCGTAGACGTAGATGATATTTTCCAGGATGCGCTTTCAGCGGTTGGATATAGCGGAAGTGACGATGAAGATGACGAGGATTTTCTGTCGGTGGATCCGGTAGGAGGGTTCATGGAAGAGGGAACAGAGGGAATCGAGTCCATTCCGCCATTGAATCCTTTGGGAGAGGAAAAACCGGAATCGAAAAAGAAGGAGAAAAAAGGCCCTGGCTTTTTCGCGAGAATATTTGGAAATGTCGTAACAGACCAGACGGCGGCGCAGGAGGAAAAGGAGCGCCAGGAGGAACAGGCGGCAAAGGAAAAAAAGGCGGCCGAGAAAGAAGAGAAGAAAAAGCAGGCGGAGGTGTCAAAAGAAGAGAAGGCACAGCTTGCGCTAGAAGCGAAAGAGCGCAAAAAGCAGTTAAAGGCGGAGCAGGCGGCAAAGAAGGCCGAGGAAAAAGAAGAGAAGAAACGGCTCAAGGAAGAGCGGAAGGCGGAAGAGGCAGCGCAGGAAGTGGTCGGAAAGATCAATCCGGTCGGGGCAGCGATCGTAGTTATTTTCTTTGCGACGATCGGTATTTTGACCGTGTTTGGCTCGATGCTGTTAAATAAAAATACGTCATTAAAAAATGCGGAGAATTATTTTGCTGCCGGTGAGTATATGCAGGCGTATGATGCAATCCGCATGGTAGACGTAGATGAAGATAATGATGTGTTGTACAGGCGGATCCGTATGTGTACGGAGATACAGAAGGAAGTAAATTCTTATGTCAATTATTCTTCGATGAATATGCGTTTGGAAGCGCTTGATTCGCTTGTCAAAGGGATCCGCTACTACGATCTGAACCGGCCGGATGCGGATTCACTCGGCATTGCAAATCAGGTTGACCATCTAGAAGCGCAGCTGGCAGCCGGCCTGAGTGATGATTTCGGCATAGATGCGGACGAGGCAAGGGAGTTATTGAAAGCTTCGGATCAGAGTGAGTATACGAGACGGCTGGAGGAAATCGTAAACCGTATGCCTGCCGTATAAGAGGGCGGACGGAAGACAGGAGAACAGACATGATTGCAATCGTTGATTACGATGCCGGAAATATAAAGAGTGTAGAGAAGGCGTTACAGTATTTGGGAGAGGAGCCGGTCATTACGAGAGATACGGACACCCTTTTGCGGGCGGACAAAGTGATCGTACCGGGGGTTGGCGCGTTTGGCGGGGCGATGGAACTGATGAACCGTTTTGGACTGCCGGATACACTGCATGAAATTGTCAGGCGGGAGACGCCCATCCTTGGGATCTGTCTCGGTCTGCAGTTGTTTTTTGACAGCAGTGAAGAGGCAGAAGGCGTCAAGGGACTCTCACTTCTGCCGGGAAAAATCGTTCGTATTCCCAATCAGGAAGGATATAAAATTCCGCATATGGGCTGGAATTCGATCCAGGTAAATAAATCGTCACGGCTTATGAAGGGAATCGAGGATGGTTCCTATGTCTATTTTGTCCATTCTTATTATCTGATGGCAAAACGGCCGGAGGATGTGGCTGCAACGACGGAATATGTCGTTCCGATCCACGCGGCGGCAGAGCGGGGGAATGTGTTCGCGACGCAGTTCCATCCTGAAAAGAGCGGTGAAGTAGGGCTTCGTATTTTGAAGAATTTTATTGCGATAGAGAAATGAAAGGAAAGGTTTCATAGATGTTTACGAAGAGGGTTATCCCTTGTTTGGATATCAATGAGGGAAGAGTGGTGAAAGGAGTCAATTTTGTAAATCTACGGGATGCGGGAGATCCGGTTTCCGTGGCCGCCGTCTATGATCAGGCGGGAGCCGATGAACTGGTTTTTCTCGACATAACCGCTTCTAGTGATACGCGGGATATTAAAGTAAATATGGTGAGAAAGGTAGCTGAGACCGTTTTTATTCCGTTTACCGTGGGCGGAGGGATCCGTACGATGGATGATTTCCGTATGATCCTGCGTGAGGGAGCGGACAAGGTATCTGTCAATACTGCGGCGATCCTTCATCCAGAGTTGGTGTCCGAAGCGGCCGATAAGTTTGGCAGTCAGTGCGTCGTCGTGGCGATCGACGCGAAACGCCGCCATGATGGTGACGGCTGGTCGATCTATAAAAACGGAGGCCGGGTCGATATGGGCATCGACGCGGTGGAGTGGGCGATGAAAGCGGAAAAGCTCGGTGCGGGGGAGATCCTGCTAACGAGTATGGATTGTGACGGCACAAAGGACGGGTACGATATCGAATTGACAAGGACGATCTCGGAAAATGTATCAATTCCCGTCATTGCCTCCGGCGGTGCGGGTAAGAAGGAACATTTCCGGGATGCGCTGACCGAAGGAAAGGCGGATGCCGTGCTGGCAGCGTCGTTATTCCATTTTAAGGAACTGGAGATCATAGAACTGAAAAAATATTTGTCGGATCAGGGAATCAGCGTCAGACTTGCATGATGTAGGCGCGTCGTGCTAGTGTATTCTATCGGCATTTTCAATCTTGTTGGGGCAAAACATTTTTTGACCCCAACATTTTTGTAAGAGAAACTGTAACTATTTTGTAAGAGAATAATGTTATACTATAGATGGCTTAAAGGAGGAACGGATGGATGGCTGGATTGACAGGACAGTGGGAGCAGGCGCTTTCGGGAGAATTTGCAAAAGAGTATTATAAGAAGTTATTTGTATTTATCAAAAAGGAATACAGCAGTACAGCCGTGTATCCGCAGGCGGGGGATATATTTAACGCGTTTCACCTGACGCCGTTTGAAAAGGTGAAGGTCGTCATCATCGGCCAAGATCCGTATCATAATCCGGGACAGGCACACGGTCTCTGTTTTTCGGTCAAACCGGGCGTCGAAATCCCGCCTTCCCTCGTCAATATTTATCAGGAACTGCACGATGATCTGGGATGCCGGAAACCAAATCATGGATACCTGAACGAATGGGCAGAACAGGGGGTATTGCTTTTAAATACCGTATTGACCGTTCGCGCGCATAAACCGATGTCCCACCGGGGTGTGGGCTGGGAGGAGTTTACCGATGCCGTGATTCGGAAGATCAATGAGATCGACCGCCCAGTCGTATTTATTTTGTGGGGCAAACCGGCACAGGAAAAGGCGAAGATGTTAGACAATCCCAACCACCTTATTTTGAAATCTTCCCATCCCAGTCCGCTTTCCGCGTACCGTGGATTTTTTGGGAGCAGGCCGTTCAGTCAGGCCAATCAGTTTTTGGAAGATCATGGGGTCTTGCCGGTAAATTGGCAGATCTCGGATATAGAAGAGTAAGTGCTGGCGCATGGATCTTTGATGTGCAAAAAAAGAAGGAAAAAGGAGAGGGATGCGATGCAGGAACAGATGACGAGAGTACTAGAGGAAGTAGGGAAGGTTATAAAAGGGAAGACAGCGGAGAAGAAAATGATCCTGGCTGCCATTTTATCTGGCGGGCACATTCTTTTGGACGACATTCCGGGCGTCGGAAAGACAAGCCTTGCGATGGCATTTTCCAGGGCGATGGCGTTACAGGCGAACCGAATGCAGTTTACCTCCGACGTGCTGCCGAGTGATGTGGTGGGATTTCATCTGATCGAGCCGGACGGGACGAAGGTATACCAAAGAGGTGTCATCCTCTGTCACCTGTTTTTGGCAGATGAGATCAACCGGGCCTCCTCGAAGACCCAGTCTGCTCTTTTGCAGGCGATGGAGGAGCGGTGCGTCACGGTAGATGGTGTGACGACGCAGGCGCCGGAGCCGTTTGTTGTGATGGCAACGCAGAATCCGGTCGGTTCGGTCGGTACACAACTTCTTCCAGAATCGCAGGTAGACCGTTTTATGATCTGTCTCTCGCTCGGCTACCCCGCGCACGAAGAAGAGGTACTGCTGTTGAAAGAGCGACAGGGCATCAATCCGCTCGATCATGTGACGCAGGTCATGACGCGGGAAGAACTGCTGGATGTACAGGACCGGGTGAAACACCTGCATCTGGATGAGGATATTTATGATTATATCGTATCGCTCTCGGAGGCGACGCGGACGAATGAGCAGATTTCTTTGGGGATGAGCCCGCGCGGGACGATCGCGCTGATGGAGCTTAGCAAGGCAGTTGCTTTTATCCATGAACGGAATTGTGTTTTTCCCGAAGATGTAAGAGAGGCATTTCCTTTTGTGGCCAGCCACCGGATCATGCTCACGGCAAGGGCAAAGGTGGAAAAGGTGACAAAAGAAGATATCATGTCGGCCATTCTAAAAAAAGTAAAGATCAGGTGACGCGGTATGGTGATTAAGAATTGGGTCATATATATCGCGGTCATGATCGGGCTTTCGATCTTTGCCGTTTTGTATATTAAGCAGAGTGGGTTTATCGTTCTTATTATGGCGGCAGTCGTACCGCCCCTGTATTCCGTGGTCTTATATGCGGCTGCGAGAAGAAGCGTAAAGGTTACGTTTTCGCAGAAGCTGAAGTCTGCCGAGAAGGGAAAAAAGCTTCCGCTCACGGTTTGTATCGAGAGCCGTGGAAAGATCAGCCTGGGATGCAGAGTTGTCTTGTTTCTCGTGGTGAATGACGGTTTGGGAGCCTATTCAAATACCATTAAGAAAAAAATATATCTGAATTCCCAGCAAGAGGAAATCCTTTTATATCTTGATCCAAAGCGCTGCGGTTTTTTCGAAGCCAGGGTCGATAAGATCATATGCTATCAGGGCTTTTCCTTGCTTCGGTATGCCGCGCGGCCCGAGGCACTGACCTCTTTTTTTGTGATGCCAGAATACCGGGAGTATCCGATCCCTATTAAACGGGACGGAGAGGAACGAGAGGGAGACAGCGAGTGCTATTCTTCGGTGAAGGCGGGAAATGACCCGTCAGAATTATATGATATCCGCTATTATCGTCCCGGTGACAGGCAAAACGCTATCAACTGGAAGCTCTCGGCAAAGAAGAAGGAAATGATCGTACAGGACTATGGGTTTCCGATCGCCTGCGATACGGCAGTACTGATCGATCTTACGAATGAGCGGGATGCGGATACGATAGAACGGGCAATGGAGCTCCTTTATTTTACGGCGGTACAGATGGTGATGGCGGGAAAGATTTTTTATGTCATATGGAAAGACGGTCATGAAAAGAAGGTTAGGCGCAAGATGATCCGGGAGGAGGAAGATGTTTCCCAGATGCTTCTTGAGGTGTTACAGTCCGGCATGACAAAATACGGTGATCCGATCGAAGAACTGTACAGCGCCCAGTTTGAAGGGGAGTATTTATTTGGCTGTATCTTTCTCTATTCGGGGAGGAAACAGATGGAAGATGAGGTCATTCGGGACAGGCTTCGGACGAGTGCCATCGAGTTTGTCCGGGTGCAAAAGGGGGATGTATGTTGAAACGGATGCAGTTATTGCCGCTCATATTCATGCTTTGGTGCGGCGGCATGAGTCTTTCGAGCGGATTGTATTTCCAAGAAATAAATGACGCCCTGTATTTGCTGCCGATAGGCCTTATGATGGGGATATATTATTCGCTGCGCGCCCTGTTCCGGCAGGTGGAGAGGGGGGAGTTTTTTTGCTTTGGCGGTTCGTTTTTGCTGAGCCTGCTAAGTTTCTCTATTTTGAGAACGATCATTATCCCCGGCTTTTGTGTGATCGTGAATACGTTGTCATACCGGCTAAATATGGCGTACGGTCTTGCGTTGGGGAGCCTGGACCAGAAGGGAACGGGGTCTGTTGAGCTGGCAGTATGCCAGGTTATCGCGTTTGTGACGGTACTCAGTCTGTATCTGTATGAAAAACATCTGCCTGCGGCCGTGACAGCCCTGCCTTCGTTTCTTCTGTTTATCACCTCGATTGCTGCGGACGGGGTTCCCTATGAGGCGTGCACGATCGTGTACGGAGCCTCGCTTATTATTTTTCTCGGTATGGGACGAAGGGGGGGAAATGTTCCCCAGTTTCTTCTCCTATCAGCGTGTACGGTCGTTACGGCAGTTGTGGTCGCGTCTTCTTTTTCCTGGGCGGATGTAAGTGAGCGGATGTGGGAATACCGTGACCAGATCGTGACAATCGGAGGTGGCGGCGGTGCGGGGCTGTCAGATGACTCCGTGCCCGAAAAAGAAAGACATATGATCAATTTTGGACAATTTAATAAAGATGGTGATATTACTTATAACGGAACGATAGAATTAAGAATAAAGACAGAGGAGACGTTTGGTGCGGAGAAATTGTTTCTCCGCGGCTTTATCGGTACCGTGTACCACCATAATGAGTGGGAAGGATTTTGGATGGACAGTGATATGGCTGCCGAAAAAGCAGATGATATTTTCGACTGGGATCAGAAGATCAAACTGGAAAACGTGTATGATAAGGGTCTGTATAAGCCGTATTCTGTCATTGCGGATCAACAGGAGGAGCTGCTTAGCAGACCTGCCGGCCTATCCTCCCTAAAGGGATTTGAGGACGGCATATGGCTCGATACGATGGAGATGAGTTCGCAACTGTACGACCGGATCACGGAGGAGATCATCCAGAAAAAGAAACATAAGACGGTGAAGCAGGCGATCAATATCGTGAAGGATTATTTTGGCGATGGATTTCAATACAGTCTGAGTCCGGGAAAAATGGAATCCGGGGTAGATGAGGTGGAGAAGTTTTTGTTCCAGACGAAGAAAGGGTATTGTACACATTTTGCGACTTCTGCCGTTTTGATCTTTCGGATCATGGGGATTCCGGCCAGGCTTGCCGAAGGGTATATGGTAAGCGGAGATAAGATCATTCCCGATGAGACGACAGATGTGTATGATTACAATGCGCACGCGTGGGTCGAAATTTATATCGATCGTGAGGGGTGGATGCCGCTGGATGTCACGTCGTATGTGTTAGGCGATCTGATGGAGCAAAATGAATGGGAAGTGGAGCAGAGACAACGCCAGCGTGAGCGGCAGAAACAGGAGCACAGGGATCAAACTGAAAAAGAGCAGGAGGAACCGACACCCGTCAGTGCGGCACTTGGGGGCGGAATGGGCGGATTTTGGCATCCGGTACGGAATTGGGCAAAAGGATTCTTTGACCGAACGGTGATTCTTTCCATTGTCCTGCTTCTGATCGTCTGCGGTTCCTGCGCGGTGACGGCTGTCTTTCTTTGCAGACGCAGGACTTACGAGAAGATCAAGAGGGAAATGCGTACCGGAAGTTATGGGAAGAGACTTCTGTTTGTCAATGACCGCTTGGCGGATTTTTGGCGGGAAACCGGCGCGCCCTGGGATTATCACGACAGCGGCGGACTGGCGAAAAAGATATTCTGGCAAACGAAGGATTATTATCATCTGCTTTTGAGAACGTCTTTGGAAAAAGAGAAAAAGGAACAGACCCGCCGGTATGTCCTCTCGGTTTATGAGAGCCGGTTCGGGGAAGAGGGCATCACGGCGGAAACTTTCTTGGAAAGTATGGCGTATCTTTTGGAACTGGTGGATCAGATCCGCGAAAATGCTGAGAAAAAGAAGTGGAAAAAATTCAGAAAGTGTAGTATGGTAAGAGTGTTAGAAAAGGAGATGGAAAGAAGACATGAACGAACATAAGCTGCAGGCCTGGAAAAACCAGGCCGAAACGATCATAAAAAATCTGGAAAAACGAAATATGGAAGGGTACTTTGCCGAGACAAAGGAAGAGGCCGTGAAGATCATCATGGAGCGCTTCCTCACGCCGGGGACGAGCGTCTGCTTCGGCGGTTCGATGACGCTTAAAGAGTCCGGTCTCATGGACGCGATCGGGCAGAGCGACTGTATCGTCTATGACCGCATGGCGGCAAAGACACCGGAGGAAATGCGGGACATGAAGGCGAAAATGATCAACAGCGATTATTTTCTCATGAGTACAAACGCGATCACGATCGACGGGGAACTCGTAAACATCGATGGATTTGCCAACCGCGTGTCTTTCCTGTGCTACGGGCCGGAGCATGTGATCGTGCTGGCCGGGATGAATAAGGTCGTGAGCGGGGTCGAGGACGGTGTGAGGCGCGTCCGGGATGTGGCGTCCCCGCCGAATACCGTGCGTCTGAACAAAAACACGCCGTGCGCGAAAACTGGCCGCTGCGGGGACTGCTACAGCGAAGAATGTATCTGTTCCCAGCTCGTCATCACGAGACGTAGCGGCGTGAAGAACCGGATCAAGGTGATCCTGGTGGCAGAAGAGCTGGGATACTGATCGTATGGGGAAGAAATTATTTATCGCTGAAAAACCGAGTGTGGCGCAGGAATTCGCGAGGGTACTGCATGTCAGGGGACGGCGGGGCGACGGGTTCATCGAGTCGGAGGACAGTGTCGTGACGTGGTGTGTCGGGCATCTGATCACGATGAGTTACCCGGAGGTGTATGATCCCGCCTATAAAAAGTGGGCATTTGAGACGCTTCCCTTTCTGCCGGAAACATTCCGTTACGAAGTCATTCCCGATGTGAGAAAGCAGTTTGAGACCGTAAAGGGACTGTTAAACCGTCCCGATGTGGAGGCAATCTACGTCTGCACCGATTCCGGGCGCGAGGGAGAATACATATACCGTCTGGTGGATGAGATGGCGCAGGTGCCGGAAACGAAGAAGAAGTTCCGGGTTTGGATCGATTCCCAGACTGAAGATGAGATTCTGCGCGGCATCCGGGAGGCAAAACCGCTGTCAGCCTACGATAACCTCAGTGCGTCCGCCTATCTGCGGGCCAAAGAAGATTATCTGATGGGGATCAATTTTTCCCGCGCCCTGTCGCTGAAATACGGCGGCTGGCTCAATGACAACGTAGAGGGAAAAA
Source organism: uncultured Eubacterium sp. (assembly GCA_910579145.1). Taxonomy (GTDB): domain Bacteria; phylum Bacillota; class Clostridia; order Lachnospirales; family Lachnospiraceae; genus Eubacterium_F. The sequence goes on along the minus strand of CAJTTQ010000022.1, from coordinate 16,523 downwards.
AGTGGACGTCGGTTTCGGTCGGCCGCGTCATGACCTGTGTACTCGGCATGGTCGTTTCGCGGGAATGGGAGATCCGAAAATTTGTGAAAACTCCGTTTTACCGGGTGATTGGTTCTTTTTCCCCGCAGGGACTTTCCGGTGGGGCCGGAGGGGAAGCGGGCGAACAAGCGGGAGTTGAAGCGGGCGAGAGCGGGAACGCGTTTGAGGGCGAGTGGCGCGTCTGCGAGGAGTCCCATTATTTCCAGTCCCCGAAGTTATATAAGGAGAATGGTTTTTTGGACGAGGAGACGGCGAATGCGCTCATCCGGGAACTGAAGTCGGAGGAGCGGGAGGCTGTGGTCGAGTCGGTGGAGAAAAAGAAGGAAAAGAAAAATCCGCCTCTTTTGTTTAATCTGGCCGAGATGCAAAACCTGTCATCCAAATTGTTTAAGATCAGTCCGGACGAGACGCTCCAGATCGTGCAGGAACTGTATGAAAAGAAGCTGGTGACATATCCCCGTACCGACGCCAGGGTGCTCAGCAGCGCAGTGGCGAAGGAGATCACGAAGCAGTTGAAAGGACTGCAGGGGTATGAACCCGCCCTCCCGTATCTGCGGGAGATCGCGCGCATGAAAAGTTTTGAAAAGCTGGAAAAGACGCGCTATGTCGATGACAAAAAGATTACCGACCACTACGCCATCATACCAACCGGGCAGGGATTGTCGGCGCTGAAATCGCTGAAACCTGTATCCGCCCGAATGTATGAAGTCATTGTCCGCCGGTTTCTCAGCATCTTTTACCCGCCGGCCGTGTACCAGAAGATCAATGTCGTGCTGGCGGTAGATAATGCGCAGAATACGCACAATGTGCCAAATGCGCACAACGTGCAGGATGTGCAAGAGAACGGTGCACGCGAAGCGCACATGGAGCGCGCAGGGCAAAATACGAAGGCGGAAATTACTGTGAAAAATGTGCACATGCACAGGGAACGGTTCCACACATCGCAGAAAGTACTGGTGGAAGAAGGCTTTTTGCCGGTTACGAAATATTCATTTGCACAGAAAAAGGAAAAAGACGAGGAACAGCCGGAGACGAATTCTCTGCTTCCCCGGCTGAAAAAGGGGATGAAATGCGCGATCGGCGGTATGAGTATCAAGGAGGGCGAGACGTCCCCGCCGAAACGCTACAATTCGGGGTCGATCATTCTGGCGATGGAAAATGCCGGACAGCTCATTGAGGATGAGGAGCTGCGCGCGATGATCAAGGGAAGCGGTATCGGGACAAGTGCGACGCGGGCGGAGATCCTGAAGAAGCTGTTCCATATTTCCTATCTGAACCTGAATAAGAAGACGCAGATCATTACGCCGACCTTAAAAGGAGAACTCGTCTGCGGCATCGTCCGCTACGCGATACCAGCGATGCTCAGTCCCAAATTGACGGCGAGCTGGGAAAAGGGCCTGACCGGGGTTTCGGAAGGCGGCATCAGCGAGGCGGAGTACATGGGGAAACTGACCGACTTTGTCAGCGTGCAGGTCGGTAAGGTAAAAGGAACGGATAACAAAGCGCAGCTGCGTTCTTATTGTAACGCGGCCAGGGAGTATTATTCTCCCGGTAAAAAGAAAGAAAAGGAGAGCAAAGCGTGAAAGAGTTGACGAACATCGAGTTATTTGAGGACCAGAAGACGATCGCTTGGGAGCTGATCGCGCAGTATGAATATCCGTATGACGTACTGCCCCATATCGGGGAGTTTATCGTCAGACTGGGAGAACGGCTTCCGGCGGAGAGGTTTGAACGGCGCGGGGATGATATATGGATCGCGAAGAGCGCCGTCGTAGCCCCGAGCGCGTGCCTGAACGGGCCGGCTATCATCGACGAGGAGGCCGAGGTGAGGCACTGCGCGTTTATCCGCGGGAATGCGATCGTCGGGAAAGGGGCCGTCGTGGGAAATTCCACGGAACTGAAAAATGTCATCCTGTTCGACGGCGTGCAGGTACCCCACTACAATTACGTCGGGGATTCGCTGCTCGGCTATAAGTCCCATATGGGAGCCGGTTCGATCACCTCCAATGTCAAGTCGGATAAGACGCTCGTGGAGATCCGCTGCGGCGGCGAAAAGGTGAAGACCGGCCGGAAGAAAATGGGCGCCGTTCTCGGCAGTTTTGTCGAGGTCGGATGCGGCAGCATTTTAAATCCCGGCACGGTGATCGGCAGCCACACAAACGTATATCCGCTCTCTTCGGTGCGCGGATACGTGCCGGGCGGGAGTATTTATAAGAAACAGGGCGAAATCGTGCAGAAATATTGACAATTTTAGCAAAATATTGTACGATTAAGTGAGAATTTGAAGAGGTAAGAAAGGAGTTACAATCGACATGATTTATTCACAGGAAGTAGAAAACATGTGCCCAGTTGCTCAGGGTGTCAGCCACGGCTGCGCACCGATCCCAGAAGAAGCAAAATGGGTAAAGGCGAAAGAAGTTAAAGACATTTCCGGTTTTACACACGGTGTAGGCTGGTGCGCACCGCAGCAGGGAGCCTGCAAACTGACTCTTAATGTAAAAGAAGGTATCATCCAGGAAGCTCTCGTAGAGACGATCGGCTGTTCCGGTATGACGCATTCCGCAGCGATGGCTGCCGAGATCCTTCCGGGACGCACGGTGCTTGAAGCGCTGAACACCGACCTTGTGTGCGACGCGATCAATACAGCGATGAGAGAGTTGTTCCTTCAGATCGTTTACGGACGTTCCCAGAGTGCTTTTTCGGAGGACGGTCTTGCCATCGGCGCCGGTCTGGAAGATCTCGGAAAAGGTCTTCGTTCCCAGGTTGGTACAATGTACGGTACGCTCAAAAAAGGCCCGCGCTATCTGGAGATGGCAGAGGGTTATGTAACAGCTATTGCTTTGGACAAAGATGATTTGATCATTGGTTATAAATTCGTTAGCCTCGGTAAAATGACTGACTTTATCAAGAAGGGTGATGACCCGAATACGGCTTACGAGAAAGCCTGCGGTCAGTATGGCCGTGTGGATGACGCCGTTAAGCTCATCGATCCGAGAACGGATGAAGAAGTCGCAAAATAATAAAAGGAGGTAACGAAATAATGGCTTTATTTGAATCATATGAAAGAAGAATAGATAAAATCAACAGCGTGTTGAACGAATACGGCATCTCCTCGATTGAAGAGGCGGAGAAGATCACGAAAGATGCCGGTCTGAACGTATACGATCAGATCAAAGGCATTCAGCCGATCTGTTTTGAGAACGCGTGCTGGGCTTACACGGTAGGCGCTGCGATCGCGATCAAAAAGGGCTGCAAGAGGGCAGCGGACGCAGCCGCAGCAATCGGAGAGGGACTGCAGGCATTTTGTATCCCGGGTTCGGTTGCCGATACCCGTAAAGTAGGTTTGGGACATGGAAACCTGGGCAAGATGCTCCTCGAGGAAGAGACCGAGTGCTTCTGTTTCCTTGCCGGCCATGAGTCGTTTGCCGCAGCGGAAGGCGCGATCGGAATTGCTGAGAAAGCAAACAAAGTGCGTAAAAAACCTCTCCGCGTCATTTTGAACGGACTGGGAAAAGACGCGGCACAGATCATTTCCCGTATCAACGGCTTTACGTTTGTCGAGACCGAGTACGACCCGTATACGAATACGGTGAAAGAGGTGTCCCGCATTTCATATTCCGAAGGACTCCGCTCCAAAGTAAACTGCTATGGCGCGAATGATGTGCAGGAAGGCGTTGCGATCATGCACAGAGAGGGCGTGGACGTTTCGATCACAGGTAACTCGACGAACCCGACCCGTTTCCAGCACCCGGTAGCAGGTACATATAAAAAGGAATGCCTCGAGCAGGATAAGAAGTATTTCTCCGTAGCATCCGGCGGTGGAACCGGACGTACGCTCCACCCGGACAATATGGCAGCAGGCCCGGCTTCTTACGGCATGACGGATACACTCGGACGTATGCACAGCGACGCGCAGTTCGCAGGTTCTTCGTCCGTACCGGCACACGTTGAGATGATGGGACTCATCGGCGCAGGAAATAACCCGATGGTTGGTATGACGGTAGCGGTAGCGGTTTCGATCCAGGAAGCGGCGGACAAGGGCAATTTTTAATTGCCCTTGGGAATTTTAATTGCCATTGGAAGTGCTAGTAAAATGGCTTAGAACCCTTGTAAATACGGGAGCAAATCGGATTTGGTTTTGTCTGGTTTGCTCTCTTTTTTTGTGCTATAAGACGCTGTAAGACCTGCTATAAGACCAGATGAAAATCATTAGGTCTTACGGGGGATTTTTCAGGCTGGTATCCGGGGTTTCGGAACATGCAGAAAATAGTGATACACGCAAAAAACTGACAAGACTGAGATGAAATGTAATGTAATGTTTGAGAGTATATTGTGTGGTCGGGCATACAGGATGTAACTTTTTATAAAATTTTTTTTATTAAAATGAAAGGGGGCATTTGTATGCCAAGACAACGTGGAAACGGATGCGGTAATATTACCAGCATAAAGGGGAAGAAGAAAAAACCTTATCGTGTGCGTATAACAGTGGGGTATGAGTATGATGAGCAGAAGGAAAAACAGGTTCAGAGGGTTAAGAACCTTGGTTATTTCCAGACCAGACAGGAGGCAGAAAAAGCTTTGGTGTCATATCATGCAAATCCATATGATTTATCTGAAAAAAGTTGTTTGCCGATATGATTCTCATAGGTATTTATACAGGTTTTCGACCATCGGAGGTGGCGGCTTTGAGGGTAGAGAATGTATTTCTTGATGAAAATAAGCTGATTGGGGGTATGAAGACAGAGGCTGGTACAGACAGGGAGGTTCCTATTCACCCATTCATCAAACCATTGATTGAAAAAGGTACTATCAGGCAACTGAGATTTTTCAGAGCGAATGGCTGTTTAATGATAACAGAGGACAGCAGGGTACAGAAAATCGTGACAGTGAAATAGGAGCATTTGGGGGGAGAAGGGC
>CAJTTQ010000022.1:0-11535 GCA_910579145.1 uncultured Eubacterium sp. | reverse complement strand
TATATGATGGGAAATGCCTGCTCTCCGGGGGTACTGAAAAAGAATATGCGGTGGGGAAGGGCTGGCTGTCAGATGCCGGCTCTTTCATGCTTTTTGTTAGTATTTTTGATTTAATACTGAAATATTTTTCTTGTTGTGTTATCATATAACTAAGAAAACTTTGAGAGGCGGTGATACCATGGCAGAACGATTGACGTGGCAGGAGATTCAGACGCAGTATCCTGACCAGTGGGTTGGTCTGGTGGAAGTTAAGTATTTAAATGATGATGGGGTATCAATCGAATCAGCGGTTGTGAAATATACAGATTTGTCAAAAGGGGAACTGACAAAACGGATGCTGGATGGAGAGATTATTTCAAGATATACGACGCCGGACAATGTGTTCCAAATGGGTATGGTGGAGGTACATGGATGAAACAATTTACGTTGAGATTAGACGCCAGACAGCAGAGACCTGTAGTAGCGTTAAAGAATGGTTTGTCTGCACTTCTGGACACAGGGGCATACTTTCCTGTTTGGACTGACTCAGAGGAAGTGCTGGTGTCGGGGATGGGAGGTACACTGGTGCGAAAGCACGTACCATTCATTGGTTTTGGGGGTACTGCCTATGGCAATCTTTATCAGGTGACGCTGGAAGTTGGCGGACTGATATTTCCTAATATGCACATAATCGCGAATGATGAGTTGGAATTGTCGTATAATCTCATTTTAAGTGCTACGATGTTCCAAGGGTTAATCTATGAGATTGATGATAAGAACCATAAACTCAATATTGCCCTGCCGCAGAGGGAAAGTAATGTGAGGAATTTAAAAATAGAGGATAAGAATGGGCATTTGCATGTTTTATGCCATTCTACGGAGGAATAAGCGGATGATATTTCATTATGATATCTGTTTTATTTTATATCAAAATATTTTTAGGACGTAAAAGATATATGGATTTTTCTGACCGATGAAGACCACCTTGTCATGGTGATGGCTGATGTGTCTGGAAAGGGGGTGCCGGCGGCCCTTTTTATGGTGATCGCGAAGACATTACTGAAAAACTCCGCGCTCAGCGGTCTGACGCCCGGCGAGATAGCGAACAAAGTAAACCGGCAGCTTTGTGAGAACAATGACACCGGTATGTTCGTAACCGTGTGGCTCGGCATCCTGACGATATCGACCGGACACATGACTTATATCAATGCCGGACACGAATATGCCGCTGTTATGCGTGCCGGCGGCGTGTATGAACTGGTGAAGGAAAATCATGGATTTGTCATGGCCGGACTTGAGGGGATGTCCTTTCAGGAGTTCGAGATGGAACTGGAACCGGGAGACCGGTTATTTCTGTACACGGACGGAGTGGCCGAGGCGGCGGATCCGTCAAATGAGCTGTACGGAACGGAGAGGATGCTGTCAGCGCTAAACAGAACTACCGGCATGGAGCCGCAGGAGACGGTGGAGGGATTAAAAAAGGATATTGATACTTTTGCGGGTGACGCGCCTCAGTTCGATGATATAACGATGCTGTCCTTTTATTATATGAATAAGAGCGGCAAACATGAAATTACCGTGGCCGCGGAGATCGGCAATCTTGACCGCGTGACAGACTTTGTAAACGACAGGCTGAAAAGATCGGGATGCCCGGATCATACGAGGAGACAGCTCGACATCGTGATCGACGAGCTGTTCGGAAATATCGCCTATTATGCTTATCCGCAGGAGACGGGCGAGGTGACAGTCGGAGTTGAGGTGATCGGGGAAAAGGCGATGACAGCGGTCATTACGTTCACGGATCAAGGGATCCCGTATGATCCGCTGGAAAGAGAAGACCCGGATACAAGCCTTTCGGCAGAGGAACGAAACATAGGCGGCCTTGGTATCTATATCGTGAAGAGCAGTGTCGATGACATTTCCTATCAGTATGCGGAGGGGAAAAATGTTTTGCGTGTGACACGGGCGTTTGATCGAGAGGGGGACAAAGGTTAGAACGGGATTTAGAAAATGAGATGGTATGGACATAAGACCGGAGCAGATCTGCTTTGGTCTTTTTTTCCATCCATTTTTCCATCCTGCAAATTGTACCCTGAAAAGTGCAAACAGTACCGCTCGTTCTTATTTTGATTGAAATAAAAAGATGTCTCTGTTATAATAAGTTTCGTAAATTTAGCGAACCGAACACCAGATCGCGGAGGAGGCCCCCATGAACATCACCTACATTTACCACAGCAGTTTTCTGATCGAGACAAGTACCTGTTACTACTTATTTGACTATTTCCGCAAGCGGCTGCCAAATTTGGATCCGGAAAAACCGATCTTCGTGTTCGCCAGTCATTTCCACCAGGACCATTACAATAAAAAAGTGTTCGACCTGTTAAAGCAGCAGGGCATGAAACATATCCACGCCGTCTTATCAAAGGACATTTCCAAACGAAACTACCCGGATGCCGCTGAGATTGGGATCACCCGCGTCACATTCCACCAGCACTATGAACTGTCGGGCGGGACGGAATTTTTTCATGCAGGCGGGACGGAACTTCAGACGCTCCACTCGACCGATTCCGGCGTGGCTTTTCTTTTGACATGTCCCGAGGGGACGATCTACCACGCCGGCGACCTGAACGACTGGGTGTGGAAGGGCGAGCCGGAGCAGGAAAACCGCCAGATGACCGGAAGTTACCGGCACGAGATACAACTTCTCGCCGGAAAGACCGTGGATGTGGCATTTCTTCCGCTCGATCCGCGGCAGGAGGAATATTACGCGGAGGGGATGTGCTACTTTTTGGAGAAGGTAGACGTAAAAGCCGTTTATCCCATGCACTACTGGGGAGAGCCGGAGATCATCGATCGCTTTCTCTCGGAATACCCGGAGTACCGGCACATCGTGAAGCACACAGAGCCGGGGCATGTTTGGAAGTGTGGAGAAAAAAATGAAATTATAGAGGAAAAAAAACGATAGTTGTGCTATACTTAGTTATGGTCGCGGAGATTGTCGTGACCTTGCAAGGAGGTTTCGTATCATGAATAAAATTTGGGAGTTTTTTGAAAATATGGACGAAATGGTCTATGTTTCCGATGTAGAAAGTTATGAACTGGTGTATATGAATCAAAAGGCGCTTGATATATATGGGATCAAATCGTTTGAAGAAGTAGCCGGGAAACCGTGCCATGAGGTTCTTCAGAACTGCTCCACCCCCTGTCACCTCTGCAATAACCATGAGTTAAAGCAGGGTTCTTTTAAGGAATGGCTTTGTTTTAATCCGATCCTTGACAAGCAGATGATGCTCAAGGATACGGTGGTGGAAGAGGATGGGAAAACGTATCGGATGGAGATCGCCATCGATCCAGGCAGACAGGAATCGAGGGTCAGTATGCAGCGTAGTTATGAAAATCTGGAGGCGACGATCAACGAAGGACTTCGTATGGCTCTGATGCAGAAAACGCCGTCCAAAACGCTGGAGGTGCTGTTAGAGTATATGGGGAAGGCGCTGGGCGGCGAGAGAACATATATCTTTGAGAAAAATGAAAAAGGAAATGATGACAATACGTATGAATGGGTGGCGAGCGGTGTCAATCCGGAAAAAGAAAATCTGCAGGACCTGCCGCCGGAGATCTGTGCCAACTGGTATGAGAATTTCAGCATAGGAAAACATATCGTCATTAAAGAGTTGGCCGATATCCAGGAGAAAGACCCGCTGCAGTATGACATTCTCAAAAGGCAGAATATTCATTCCCTGGTTGTCGTCCCCCTCTATGATGACGGCGAGGCGATCGGTTTTTACGGTGTGGACAATCCGCCGAAAAAGTCGCTCGCGTACGCTTCCAATATGCTGCAGATCATGGCGCATTTTATCATTTCATCCCTGCGGCGGAGGAATCTGATCCGGCGGCTGCGGGATATGAGTTATCGTGACCAGCTTACGAAGATTGGAAACAGGCACGCGATGAATGAATTTATCGAACAAATCAAACAGGAAAATTGTCTTGGCATCGTATACTGCGATGTGACCGGGTTAAAACGGGTCAATGACAGCGAGGGGCATGAGGCGGGAGACCGTTTGATCATAAATTCATGCGGGAGCTTGAAACAGGCATTCGGAGACTATGGACTTTTTCGCATCGGTGGAGACGAACTGCTGGCAATCTGCACGGGGATGGATGAAAAGGACTTGTGGGAACGGACGGACCAGTTAAAAAAGGATCTGAAAGATAAGGAGATCCATATGGCAGTGGGCGCCGTTTGGGAGAAAGACAGCTTATCTGGGATCGATAAGCTGATCTCCGAGGCGGAGAAGAGGATGTATCAGGATAAAGCGGAGTATTACCGTTCGTGCGGCATCGAGAGAAGAAAGGAGATCTGAAATGGAACAATCATATGCTGAAACAAGCGTAAAACAGAAAGCAACAGCGAAAGTCGCCGTATTAAAGGGACTGCTCATTTTAGGAGTGATCTTATTAATGGGGGCAGGCTTTTTTAGCAGGGTAACGTTTCTAACCCTGCTTTCCGTGGCGGCGTTGATCTTACTCATATGGTACTGGCCCAGGTTCAAAGTGGAATGGGAATACGTGTACTGTGACGGGCAGCTTGATTTTGATATGATCCAGGGGGGCGAAAAGAGAAAAACCGTATTGCGCATCGAACTGGAAAACGCAGCGGTCATTGCCCCGATGGAATCACCGAAAATGGACGGATACCGGCACCTGCCCGTGCGGAATTTTTCCTCGCTCCGGCCCGAAGCGAAGCCATATGGGATCGCCATAAAGCTCGGGGAAAAGGAAGAACAGGCCGTGCTTATATTTGAGCCGAGTGATAAGATGATCGGGATGATACAGATGAAATTTCCACAAAAGACCACCCGTCTGTAAGAAAAAACTGCCAAACTTTTGACTAACTTTTACCATAAAAGTAACAATCCTCCATTATACAATGTGTTTATTGCAAGATGCACAAACATGTGTAACAGGAGGATGAACATACATGGACAAGATGAAACTAGTTCCGAAACAATGGCGGCCAATCTGTATGAACAAATTGGGAATTCCGTTTACGAAAGGGTATGAGAGGGAGTTTGACCGGGGGTATGAGACAAAATCAAAAGAATGGCTTGCGGCCCAATCCGCTCACCGAAATGATTACCGGATCGAAACCGACATTGAGCGGGAACAGGGACTGGCTGTCCGGACGAGAAAGAGGGAGCAGGAGATCTGCCAGACATTTACTGAGGAGAAATACCCGTTTGAAAAGCCGGGTATCATACTGGATCCCTATGGGATGACGCCGCTATGTGCCTATGTATTGTTCTATACAGAAGAAGAGTGCCGGGTCAGGTTCCATGTGAGGGGAAAGACACCGGATGCCTCCATAACGTCGCTCGTCAAGAAACCGTGTAAATGGCACCGGGTGCCGGTATACGGGCTGTACCCGGATATGGAAAATATCGTATCGCTGGAACTGCTGGATCGGCAGGATAAGGTGACGGCGAAAAATGAAGTTCGCATCCAGACAAAGCCGCTTATGAAATATTTGGAGGATGCGGTCCGGGTAGAGAAAAAGACCGAGCGGTCTTCGATGAAACTGATTTTAGTGGCGGGAAAGAGTACGTCGTACCCGATCGCGTTTGACGAGTACGGCGATATCCGTTATCTCATGCAGTACCGTCCGAGGGGGTATGGTTTGTTTGAACTGGCGAATGGCAGGTTTATCATGATGGAGCGCCAGACGCTCATCCCCACTTACATGCTGCCGCACTCGACCCAAATGTATGAAATTGATTACTTTGGCAGGGTCCACCGCACATATTACGTGCCGAACGGCATTCACCATGATGTGTGTGAAATGACGCCGGGCGGCAATCTTCTCGTAGTGAGTAATTCCCAGTGCGGGCATGTGGAGGACTGCATCGCCGAGGTGAACCGTCAAAACGGAAAGATCGAGAAATTTCTCGACCTGCGTGATGTACTTTATACGGCCTACCGGGACCGCACGAACTGGATACACATTAATTCGCTCGAATATGAGCCGGAGACAAAAAATGTTATATTTTCAGCGAGAAACCTGCACAGTGTCTTCAGTATAAGCTGGGAGACGGATCGATTGAACTGGATCCTGGGAGAAACCGGGTTCTGGCGGCGGACTCCCTGGCTGTTCAAAGTGTTGAGGACGCCGGAAAATATGCCGTGGCATTTTCAGCAGCACTCGGTGAAGCTCATTCGGGAGAATTTGGATGGGAACGCGGACACCAAACATCTTATGATGTTTGACAACCACTGGAACCTGAGGAGAAAGGTTCCGGCGTACGACGACGATACGCGTTCTTTTGTAACCATTTACACAATAGATGAAAAGAGGAAAACGGCAAAATTAGAAAAACGATTCAGCGGGATCAAGTCGAAGATCACATCGAATGGCGTTTATAAGCACGCGGACCGCAGAATGTTCTATATGGGCGGATATTTGGCTTTTCCAGAGGAACATGAGGACAGGGGCGCAGTAATATGTGAATTTGATTATGATACGATGAAGGAATTGAACCGGTACAGCCTGAAGTATTATTTTTTCCGTGCATTTGAGATGAAACCGGATGTGGACGGACTGGCTGCCGGGATGGATCTTTCGGTGGAGCCGTGTGTCGGATCGCTTCTGCCTTTTAAGCGGCTGCCGGAATGTATACCGGTGCCGGAGGCGATGATCGAGGACGCGCCGCTTGCCTGCCGCGAAGAACGGGTCAGGCTGCGTATCGAGGATAGAAATCTATGGGTAAAATCCAGGGATCATCTGGTGGATCAGGTGTTTTTGGTTGGAGAAGGCCGGTGTTATGGAAAGGATTTTCGCGATCCAAATCAGCAGCAGGATTTGGCAGCGGAGATGGAATATTTTGTGACGATCCCCCTGTACACGATTGATAAAGGCGAGTATAGAGTAGTTGTAGAGTTTAAGGGAGTGCGGTACGACACAGGAAAGACAATCCAGATTTGTTAAATTTTTGTACCATTTTTTTAATGCAGCGGAATCAAGTTGACATATTTTAAAAATATAGTATACTTGAGAGGGAGAATTACTAAGAAAAGGTGAGGATGATGTACATGAAAAGAAAAGTAGCAGCGGCAGGTATTTTGCTGGCGTGCGGAGTCGTATGCGGTTTGGCTCAACATCCGGGAAAAGCACAAGCCGCAGGGAAGTACACGATTTCCAAATCCACGAAACCGTGCAACACTTCCTACCGGAAACTTCGCAGTTATAACAGCAAGACAAAACACTACTACACGATCAAATCGTATCTGGAGAAATTAAAGAGCAGGGGGGGCGGTACACTTGTCCTGAAAAAGGGAACGTATAAGGTGTGCTCGACGCTCGTGATTCCTTCCAATGTTACGATCCAGCTAAAAAGCGGGGCAAAGCTGAAAAAGACGTATGTGACGGGAAGTTCCGCGCTGAAGCCGACCAAGACTCTTTTTAAGCTGGGCAGTAAGGCGAAAGATTACAAGGGGACAAAAAAAGTTTCGATCACGGGGGCGAAAAATGCGACCATCGACCTCGGTCAGGTGAGTAACGCGACGGCCATTGACATGGCACACAATTACAATGTGAATATTTCGAAGATCCAATTCAAGGGTAAAAAGGGCGGCGCCTATATCAACATAGCGGGAAGCAAGAAAGTGAAAGTAGAAAACTGTTCCTTTACAAATGGAGCCAAGAAATCCGGGGACAAGTTCGAGACAGCGATCACTGTCAATTCAGAGGGGTCTACGCCCTGCCTGAATGTGAAAGTCCAGTCGAATACATTCCAAAAGCTCGAGAGTGGTATCGCTTCCACAAAGTATAAAAAGACGGCCTATTCGACGAAAATATCGATCAAGAAAAATACGTTTACCGATATGGAGAATTCGGCGATCAAGGGGAAAATGTGGGATAGTCCGGTTATCACATCAAATACGGTAAAGAGAACCGATAACACAAATGCCACTTCGTCCGCAGTCAGGCTCTACAGCATAAAGGATCCTGAAGTGTCAAAAAATACGATCCAAAACTGTAGTTACGCGGTTAATATTTCCCGCGCGTCAAGCGTGGATAATACGATTTCACAGGCTAAGATCACCAGCATGAAAAACAATAAGGTAAAAAGCCTGAATCATTACTACGTGCCATATAAAAATAAAACGACGATCCGGCTGCTCTATTTCCAGAGTAAGGATGATAATACCTTTACGATCACGCCGTCGACCAAGCCGTATCAGGAACGCTACGAAGAAGATGCGGCTTACAAGGCAAATGGCGGCCAGGCAAAAACGTATTTTATGTTCCGTTCCTATATGGAGCAGCTCGAGTACGCCGGCGGCGGAACGCTGAACGTGCAGGCGGGCACATACAAATTGAGCCACTCGGTCTGCATTCCTTCGAACGTGACGATCAATTTCCAGAGCGGAGTCAAGATCCAGAAAGTGAAGGCTGTGGATACAAATCTCGCGACAAATAAAACGATGTTCGAAATCGTCCCGCCTTCCAAAGAGCAGGTGAAAAATTCTGTCAGTGGCTACAACGGATCCCAAAATGTGACGCTGCAGGGTGATACGAATGTGATCATTGACTGTGACAATGTTTTGAACGCGATGGGAGTCGTTATGGGACATGCCCAGAACGTTACGATCCGAAATATTGCGTTTACAAATGAATACGGCTCGCATTTCATCGAATTGAACTCGTCGAAAAATGTGACGATTGAGAATTGCTCGTTCACTGATTTCCGTATTTACAGCAATAAGAGCCACAAGGAAGCGATCAACGTAGATACGACCGACCTGAACAATAACGGATTTAATTACGAATGGTCCACTCATGACCGCACGGCATGTAATACGGTGAATATCAACAACTGTATGTTTACGAATATGGGCGCGGCGGTCGGAAGCCATACGTATTCCGTGGATATGTCAAACCAGCAGGTGTATCATGAGAATGTGACGATCCAGAACTGTAAAGTAAACCAGACCTACAATGCGGCAGTCCGCATGTGGAACTGGCGGAACGCGGTGATCAGGAATAATCAATTCCTCGGCATTCAGGGACTCGAAGATAACAAGGGATACAATTATACGTGTATCCTCGTGAGAGGCGCCGTGAACCCGACGATCACCGAAAATACATTTAGCAAGGGCGGTACGAAAAAGAAGTGCGCGATCTGTATTGAGATCCGGTCGTCTGCTTCGGTCGCCGCTGCGGTGAGTGCCGGATACGCGGATACGATCTGTGAGATTTCGGAACAGAATTACGCGGATCTGAAAAAGAATACCGTTCTAGAGGGCTGCTACAAATATTACCGTGTCGAATTTGAGGATGGAACCTATAAACCGAGGAAAGAGTGTATGTTTGAGGTTTCGGATTCAGCGGATGATGGTGAGGATACGAGCCAGAACGAGGAAGTGAAAGACGACGAGGCAGAAGGCTGATCGACAGAATCAAATAGTAGTGAAAGCTCAAAGTGGGGTTGCCGATTGACAATCCCACTTTGCTACGCTATAATAATCCACAGGGCAAGTGTGAATGAAGCTACGGATTCGTAAAAACCTCATCACGTAGTTTCTCGCAAGGCACCGCGAGCGGCGCTTTGCTCTATTCACACAGAAAGAATGGAGGAAAAACATATGGCAGAGATGAAGAAGAATATTTTGACGGAAGAGGGGTTGAAGGCATTAGAGGATGAACTGCAGGATTTGAAATTAAACCGTCGAAAGGAAGTCGCGCAGAAAATCAAGGAAGCCAGGGAACTGGGGGACTTATCGGAGAATGCAGAATATGATGCTGCCAAAGAAGAACAGCGGGACATAGAACTTCGTATTGAAGAGATTGATAAAATACTGAAAAACGCAGAGCTTGTTACAGACGATGATGTGGATTCGAGCGTGATCAATATCGGATGTACTGTTCGGATCAAAGACCTGGAGTTTGACGAGGAACTCGAGTATAAGATCGTGGGTTCTACGGAAGCAAACAGCCTGAAAGGGAAGATTTCTAATGAATCCCCGGTCGGAAAAGCTTTGATCGGGGCGAAAGTTGGACAGAAGGTGGAGGTGGAAACGCCGTCGGGCGTGATCGAATACAAAATCCTGGAGATCACAAAGAACTGACAGCCGATAGCAGCAGAACTTTTATACCCCTGTATCAAAAGAGTGGAAAGAAAAAGGAGAGAGAAACGTGGCAGAAGATTTGAATCAGTTAATGAAGGTCAGAAGAGAAAAACTGGCTGTTTTGCAGGAAGAGGGAAAGAATCCGTTTGAAATTACGAAGTGCGACGTGTCGCACCATTCACAGGAGATCAAAGATCATTATGAAGAGCTGGAGGGCAGCAGCGTGACCGTGGCCGGCCGCCTGATGTCCAAACGCGTTATGGGAAAGGCATCCTTTTGCAACGTCATGGACCGCGACGGTTCCATTCAGGGATACGTGGCGAGGGATGAGGTCGGAGAGGATGTATATAAGGACTTTAAAAAATTTGATATTGGTGACATCGTTCTGATGGAAGGAGAGGTATTCACTACAAAAATGGGCGAAATCTCCATCCATGCCAAAGGGATCAAACTACTCAGCAAGAGCCTGCAGATCCTGCCGGAGAAATTCCACGGACTGCGAGACACCGATCTCCGTTACCGCCAGAGATATGTCGATCTGATCGTGAACCCGGAAGTAAAGGATACCTTCATCAAGCGCACGAAGATCATCAGCGAAATCCGCAGATTTTTAGATGAACAGGGATTTTTGGAAGTGGAGACACCTGTGCTCGTGCCGATGGCCGGCGGCGCTGCGGCGCGCCCGTTTGTCACCCACCACAACACGCTGGATGAAGACCTGAACCTACGTATTTCCCTGGAGTTATATTTGAAGCGGTTGATCGTCGGCGGACTGGAGCGCGTATATGAGATCGGCCGCGTATTCCGCAACGAGGGACTGTCGATCCGGCATAACCCCGAGTTTACGCTTTTGGAGTGTTACCAGGCGTTTACTGATTATTACGGCATGATGGACCTGGCTGAAAACATGTACCGCCAGGTTTGCCAAAATGTGCTTGGCACGACAAAGATCTCGTATGAGGGAGTCGATATTGATTTTGCGCAGCCATTCGAGCGACTGACGATGGTTGAGGCAGTGAAGAAATATGCCGGCGTCGATTTCGATGCGATCCCGGATGTGGAAGCGGCGAGAAACGCGGCCAAAGAACACCACATCGAGTTTGAACCGCGCCACGGCAAGGGCGATATCCTGAACCTTTTCTTCGAGGAGTTTGTCGAGGAAAAATTAGACCAGCCGACGTTTATCATGGATCATCCGGTGGAGATTTCACCGCTTGCGAAGAAAAAGCCGGATAATCCTGATTACACGGAGCGGTTTGAGCTGTTTATTACAAAAAGAGAGATGTGCAACGCGTTTTCCGAATTAAACGATCCGATCGACCAGAAGGAGCGGTTTATGAAGCAGGAAGAAATGTTTGCTGCCGGGGACGAGGAAGCGCATCATCTGGATGAAGACTTTATCTGCGCCCTGGAATATGGTATGCCTCC
>CAJTTQ010000021.1 GCA_910579145.1 uncultured Eubacterium sp. | reverse complement strand
ATGGAAAAAGAGCAGACAAATAATCTCACGAAAGATGTCGTACGCCGTTTCAAAAGTTCGCAGGAAATATTCATAGACGCCACAGACGAGGCCGAAGCCGACTATCTGTCCCGTTTTGCCTATATCTGCATGCTGAGCTTCGACGTCTACATGAAAAAACAGATCATTGAGCGGATCATTGATGAAACACTCGATTTCGACCCGCGCAAGAACAATAAATAGCAGACCAGATCTGCGCGCATCTGACACAGACCATTACATTTACGAATAAAGCGGAGGATGAGTATTGTGACTGATATATTAACTGGATTAAACGATAAACAGCAGGAGGCCGTGGAACATTTCGAGGGGCCCCTTTTAATTCTGGCGGGAGCCGGTTCCGGAAAAACCCGGGTGCTGACCCACCGCATCGCCTACCTGATCGAAGAACATCAGATCAACCCGTTCCAGATCCTCGCACTGACGTTTACAAACAAAGCGGCCAATGAAATGCGGGAGCGGGTGGACCAGATCGTCTCCTACGGCGCAAGTAGCGTGTGGGTAAGCACATTCCACTCGACATGCGTCCGCATCCTGAGACGATTCATCGACCACATCGGCTATGACCGCAGCTTTACGATCTACGACGCCGACGATCAAAAAAGCCTGATGAAGGATATTTGCAAGCACATGAACATTGACACCAAAAAATTTCGCGAAAAGACATTCCTAAACGCCATCTCAAACGCGAAAAATGAATTAAAGACACCCGAAATTTATGCGGACGAAGTGGCAAAACAATACGACCGCAAAATTTTCGGCAATGTATATAAAGAATACCAAAAGCGCTTAAAACAGAATAACGCGCTTGATTTTGACGACCTCATCATGAAAACCGTGGAACTGTTCGAGACGCAGGCGGAAATTCTGGAGCAGTACCAGAACCGTTTCCGTTTCCTTCTGGTGGACGAGTATCAGGATACGAACACCGCCCAGTTTAAGCTTTTGGCCCTGCTCGCGGGAAAATACCGCAATCTCTGCGTCGTCGGGGACGACGACCAGTCGATCTATAAATTCCGCGGCGCCAATATCATGAACATATTAAACTTCGAAAAAATCTTTCCGGACGCGGTCACGATCCGGCTAGAACAAAATTACCGCTCGACCAAACGCATTTTAGACGCCGCCAATGAAGTGATCCGGCATAATACTGAGCGGAAACAGAAATCTCTCTGGACGAAAGCCGAGGAAGGGGAGCCGATCCGTTTCGTCCAGTTCCTAAACGAGTACGAAGAAGCTGCCGGTATCGCCGGCGACATCAAACATGAGACCGAGTTTTCCAGACGCGGCTACTCCGACTTTGCCATCCTGTACCGGACAAACGCGCAGTCCCGTATTTTCGAGGAAAAGCTCGTTCAGGAAAATATCCCCTACCGGATCGTCGGCGCGATCAACTTCTATGCGAGAAAAGAGATCAAAGATCTTCTGTGCTACTTAAAAGCCGTGAGCAATTCCGACGATAACATTGCCATCAAACGGATCATCAACGTCCCGAAGCGGGGGATCGGAGCCACAACGGTCTCGCGCATCACCGACTACAGCATCGACCATGAGATCAGCTTTTTTGAGGCGCTGCGCCAGGCGGATTACATCGACGGCTGTTCACGCGCCGCCTCCCGGATCCACAGCTTTGTCAGCTTTATCGACCATTTAAAACACAGCCTTGACGAACCCGGTTTCAGCCTGAAAGGACTGTTAGAAGAGATCATTGATTCCACCGGATACGTAAAGGAACTCGAAGCCGAAGACACCGTGGAAGCCGGCGCCAGGCTGGAAAACATCGACTCGCTGATGAATAAGGTCATCCAGTACGAAAACGATGCCGCCGAGGATCCCTCCGGCGAGCCGGCCACGCTAGACGGTCTGCTCGAAAACATCGCGCTCGTCGCGGATATCGACACGGTAGACAGCGACGCCGAGCAGGTTCTCCTCATGACGCTGCACAGCGCCAAGGGACTCGAATTCCCGCACGTATACATATGCGGCATGGAAGAAGGCGTATTCCCCGGATCGATGGCGGTCTACGACCCCTCGCCGGAAGAGATGGAGGAAGAACGCCGGCTGTGTTATGTCGGGATCACAAGAGCCATGAAAAAACTGACGCTCACCTGTGCCAGACAGCGGATGAAAAACGGCGAGCCGAATTTTAACTTTCCCTCCCGTTTCATCAGCGAGATCCCGAGACACCTGATCAAACAGTCCGACGGGGATCATGAATCGCCATTCAGCCGGACGATTGAAGCGTCCGGCAGCATTCAGACCAAACCGACCGGCAGCATACAGGCCCATCCGTCGGCCTGGCCTGGCAGACCGGGAGCGGGAAGGAAATCACGCGTCGTAAATTCCAAAAATCCATTTGCCGACAATCCGTACATCCAAAAAGGGAAAGCTCTTTTTGCCGGACAGGGGACCTCCTCTCCTGGCGCGGGCCTCTCCCAGACAGCCGCAGCATCCGCCGCCCCCGCAGGCGCGCCAGATTACAAGGCGGGCGATACGGTCTATCACATGAAGTTCGGCACGGGAACCGTCGTGTCTTTGGAGCGCAAAAGCAATGACTATGAAGTCGTCGTTTCGTTCAACGATTTCGGACAGCGCAAGCTTCGGAGCTCATTCGCAAAACTTACAAAAATATAAATTTATGACTGGTATATTTTCACCCAATATGTTATACTACTATATAGAAGCAATTGAACATGAATGGTTATGGAAAGGATGGTAGTGATCTATGTGCGGAAAATTTGATGACCTCGTAAACAATGCGAAAATCAACCAGATCTTAAACAAAAATAAAGCAGATGAGGAGCGGAAGACATGTATCGTATGGATACTCGCCATCATTGGCGCTGTTGCCTGTGTTGCTGCGATTGCCTACGCCGTATATCGCCGCGTAACTCCCCGCTATCTGGATGATTTCGATGGTGACTTTGATTATGATGAGTTTGACGATGACTTTGATGATGACGACGAAGATGTAGATGTTTACGTAAAACCGTCATCTAAATAAAAAGCATATTACTGGTTTTTGTTTTCCTCTTTTTCTATAAGGGCTGCCTGTCACATATCATTCGACAGGCAGCCCTTTCAATTCCTCAGCTGCACATTAACTCTTTCGGCGAATTTGACAAAGCAACGGCCAGCGCGCCCGGCCCGATATGACATGAGACGCTGAGCGAAAGATTATCGATATAAATATCCTGCCCCGGAAAAATCTGCTCCAGTTCCTGCCGGAAGATCTCTGCCTCTTCCCAGTTTTGTGTGTGGGCAATGTCGATGAGCATCTGGCCGGAGTCCGCAAACCGCTTCTCCATATCGCTCGTGACCGCTTTTATCATCGTCTGTTTTGCCTGCTTTAACGTCTTCACTTTGGCAAAAGAATCCAGCCTCTCTCCCTGGATCTGAAGCACCGGCTTGATGCGCAGGACCGTTCCGATCGCCGCCACCGCCGGCGTCAGCCTCCCGCCCTTTCTCAAATATTTCAACGTATCCACCATGATATAAATACTGCTCTCAAACTTGTCCCGCAGCAGGATGTCCTTTATCTCCTGTCCCGAAAATCCCCGGTCCGCCAGTTCCTTCGCCTGAATGACGGAACGCCGCTGCGTGACCGAAATGCGCTGATTATCGACGACAAATACCCGTCCCGCAAATTCATCCTCCTCCGCGAGCATGAGCGCGGTCGCGCACGAACTGCTGATCCCGCTGGACATCGGGATATGTACGATCTCCTCGCTTTCGGCCAATTCCTTTCTCCAAAGATCCATCACCGCTTCCGGAGACGGCTGGGAAGTCGATACTTCTGCCGAGTTGTCCAAAAGAGCGCGGTAAAAATCATCCTGGCTCATGCTGATCCCCTCGAAATACTGTTTTTCATTGATAAAAAACGGCATCGGAAGAACCACGATCCCGAGTTCCTCTGCCTGTTCCTGTGTGATACCGCTGTTGCTGTCTGTGATAACCTTAACTTTACCCATCATGTAACCTTCTTTCTAACTTAATGTTTCACTCCCTAGTTCACGGAATGATCTATGTCAATGAGTCCGTATTTCCGTTTCACCCTCGCCAGCTTCTGTAACACCGGCTTATGGAGAAGTACGAGAAATACGGCGGTGGAAATACCAAATGCCAGATTAAACGGAAAAGAAGCGCCATACACCGCAAGGATCGCTGGCAGCGTATTTTCCCCCTCATAATAAAACAACGTATTGATGTCCACGACGCCGCCGTATAATACCAGCACCGAACCGACGCCGTACAGGCAGAGCGTGACCTTGTTCACCGGTATCCGCCGGAATACGAAACCGGAAAAGAAACCGACCAGCCCGAGCGCAAACATCTGAAACGGCGTCCACGAACCCTGTCCGAAATAAAAGTTGGATAAAAAGGCGCTCATGGCCCCCGTAATAAATCCGGTCTCCGCGCCGAGCGAGATCCCCACGATGATGACAACGGCCGCCATCGGCTTCACCTCCGGCAAAAAGAAGAAGGATACGCGGGAGGCCACCGCCAGCGCGCACATAACAGCGATGATCGTCAATTCCGCAGCCGACGGTTTCCGATCCTCGAATTTCAGCAAAAAAAGGATCACTCCTGATAAAATGATTGCCAGACTGATCGCATAATATTCCTTCCCCTGCAAATAAAATAAGCTATAAAATAAGATGCCCACGCAGAACAAAAGAATCGCGCCTTCGATCCACTCCTGTTTATGTTTCATACAAACTCCTCTCCGACACGAGATGCGGATACTTGTCCCTTGTGATCTTGTGGATGGCCGTCGTATAAAAATAGTGCTCGTTCAAAAACTCGGACGTGCGCATCGGTTCCGTCAGTTCTGACCGGAAGCACATAGACATCCACTCACAGTAATTCGCGGCAAATTCGACGTCGTGCGTCACGACGATCACAGTCTTTCCTTCTCCTGCCAGTTTCTCCAACCACGCTCCAAACATCTGTTTCCACCGGGGATCCAGTCCTTTCGTCGGCTCGTCAAATAAATAGACCGACGCCTGTTTCTCACATAGATACGCCATCGCCACACGCTGCATCTGCCCTCCGCTCACATCGTACGGATGCCGGTCCAGAAGTTCTTCCAGTCCGAAGTCCTCGACCACCTGCCGGTCGGAAATAACATCCCGCACCCGGTCCTGCAGAAACATGTACTTCGGTTCCTGCGGAAGGTATGCCATTTCACCATCCACGGTTATCTTCCCATGATAATGCCGCTTCGCGCCGGTCAGCACCTTTAAAAAAGTAGATTTCCCGCTCCCGTTTCCCCCGACGATCCCGTATATATGGCCAGGATACGCCCGGAACTGTATCCCTTTTAGAATATCCGGCCCCGTGCGCTCATAGCGGAAATACACATCCCTGCACGCGAGCGAACACGCTCCCGTGAGTTTACTTTTCTCTTTTTTAATTACCGATAGTTCGACATTTGTCCCATAAAACCAGTTCCGGCATTCCTTGATGCTCTGGGGACACTCATCGGCAGACTCGTTCACGCCGGCGTACAATCTCACATAAGACGGCATATACGACAGATATTCCGCGGAAAGTTCCGACCGGCATATTTTCTCATAAACGCCCCTTACCGTATCAAATGCCGCGATACGTCCCTCATACAGAACAAGCATCCGGTCGCACGCCGCGAGTACCTCTTCCAGCCGCTGCTCGATCAGTATGACGGTAATGCCAAACTGCGTATTCAGGCGCTTCACGATCTCTAAAAACTCTGTCGCCGCCATCGGATCGAGCTGCGCCGTCGGCTCGTCGAGCAGGATCACATTCGGATCCAATAGCAGGACAGCCGCCAGATTGACAAGCTGCAGTTCCCCGCCAGACAGCTCATACACGGCGCGGTCCAGCCAGTCCTGCATACCAAAATACGTCGTCGTTTCCGCGATCGCATGCCACATGTTGTCCGGCCGGATTCCCTTATTTTCCATGCCAAATGCCAGCTCATGGCCTACGGTATCCGTCACGGTCTGCGTGCGCGGGTTCTGCATCACGAAGCCAAATGCAGAATGCCTTTCTTTGATCTGGCGTAACAGCGTAGTCTTTCCGGATCCCGACGCCCCGCATACGACGATAAATTCCCCCGGCTGTACCGTAAACGACACATCCTCTACCGCTGGCTTTTCTTCGCCCGGATACGCGTAAGTTATATGTTCGAAACGATACGGCTCCATTTTAGCTCCTCCTTCACATTCAGCGCCATCGGGATCTGAAACAGGACAGCAAATAAAACATAGGCCGCCGCCCCGCCCCGATCACACTCGTATTCCATATACGGAAATACCTCCATGCCCGACTGGGACAAAAAATAACACCCCGCGCCCGCGGCGGCCAGACAGACGATCGCTGCAAGCAAAACGGCATCCCGCTTTCCAAACGCACGGCGGCAGATGCTTGTCCGCTTCCCCTGTCCATATCCCCGGTATTTCATGGAAATCCCCCGGTCAAGGGAATCCTCCAAAGTCAGGCCGATCAGCGCAGACAGCATGCCCGACTGGAACCTTTTCGACGCATCTTTTTGGCATTCCATATGTTTATGGGTTTCCCGAAACTGCGCATAGTCCCGTTTCAATTTGGGGATCAGTCCAAGCGCCATCGAAAACAGGAGGGAAAATGACGGAAAAACTCCGGCAAACAGACACATGATCTTATCCGATGTCATGATTGACTGAAAGGTGCCAAAGACAAGCATCGAATCCGCCAGCAAAAAACCTGTCAGCATCCCATAAATCAGACATTCCACGGTAACCGGCAGTCCGCCGAGCATAAACATGACCTGTATGCCCCGGTGGTTGACCAGCGCATTGACGATCATGCACAGACAGACAAAAAGCAGGCATCTGCCCGCAAATTTTGCCCCTTTTATAACCCCTTTCACATACATATAAAAAATCGTCTGGCTCACAAAACCGATCACGAGAAGCACCGGATCAAATATCAGGATCAGGATCGCCGCAACTGCCGCAAAATAGAGAAAAATAACTGCTGGATGATAAGTACCAAATGTATTCATCCCTGTCACCCCGCTACCTTTCACAAGTATAGTAAAATACGATATGATCGTTTTTCTTCACTTTATACTGGCTGCATCCCATATCCGGCTCTTTCCCATTCACCGAATACATCCATCCGCTCTCATCGCCGCAGTCAAACTCATACAGCTGATTGATCCCCTTAATATAATAAGTAGAAAATCCGGGTGTAAATACATAATCAATCATTATGTTTTGTTCGGAACAAACCTTTTTCAGCAAATCAAATACCGTATCTCCCTCGGCAAATTCATATGTTCCCTCTAAGATCACACCGTCCGGCGGGATGATCTTTTTTATATTGTCCTTCAGCCGATCCATATGGGACAGCACAGAAGAACATGTGATCTGAAGCGCGCACTGATTGTTTGGAACATCCGCAGATACCACCGGCGCATGAGGCGCGTTTGATGGAGATGCCGCCGGATCTGCTTGTCTTTCTGGCTTTTCCGTCTGCCTGCCTGTTCGGGATCGCCCGGTTTTCCCAGTCGAACCCGATTTGTCTTTCTTATTTTGTGTGGAGGGGGCCTTGGTCTTTCCCTGCTCTGGCTCTTCTTCCTTTTGCCCTGTCTGGCCGGACGTGGCAGCATGGGCAGCAGGTGTGTTTGTTTCACGGACTCCGCCCTCTCTCGACTGCCCCGTCGTTTCCTCTTCGTGCCCCGCTGACGGCTCTTCGTCTGGCGCCTGCACAGCTGTCTGGCTCACACTGGAGATCACAGCGGCCCCGGTCGAAACGTATGACTGACTTGTTTCTTCGGCCACCTGTGCCGGTTTCTCATGTTCCTTCGATGTCGTCGTTCCCCGGTCTGTCAGAAAAACGCAGATCGCGATAAGAGAAACAGAACAGAACAAGATCATTTTTTTATTCATATTCATATCAGTACCTTTTTCTCTTTCCTTTTGTTTGTAAAACAGTATAACATAACCAGAAGATAAAGTCCACGCATTCCTGCAGAAATTAGTCACATGATTTTTTACTTGCCTTTTATAAAAGCCGCTGGTATAATAAAAAATTGAATATAATATAAGTAGCTGTTTTGGTTTCTGTATACAAACGCATGCTTTTGGTATACAGAACAAGGAAGACCGATCATCCCCAAAGGAGGAGGAACCTCTTCTGGGAAGAAACGTCATTCCTATAAAGGGAAGCCGGTTTGAGTCCGGCACAGCCCCCGCTGCCGTATTTGAGTATGTGGACCGCATGGCCGGCAGGCCAGCCACTGGATCAGTTCGATCCGGGAAGGCGCTTTCCACAGATGATCCATAAGTCGGAAGACCTGCCTTTACAGTCTTGAAATATGCCTTTTCGGAGGGAGAAGGAATGTTTTGGCAACACACTTATGTCATAACAGTCTCTACAGAGATTTCTTATTTCTTACTCATATTACATTTCACAACTACAAAAAAAGTCCAAACAATGGGCAGAAATGAGGAAAAAAATGAGAACAACAAACAAACTGTTTGCGTTTTTTCTCGCAGCCATATTATGTATTTCGACGCTCGGAATAAACGCGGACGCGCAAAACACAGCAGACACCGTAACCGTAACACTCAAAGTGGAGGATGTCGATTCCACACTGATTTCTGAACAGGTTACGCTCACAAAAGACGATGTAAAAACGATCAACAGCACTTTTGTCGTCGAGAGCGGCAGCGTTGAAATCCCCGTTCTTACATCCGAGGACTTCACCGCAGCTAATGTCCTCGGAAAATACATAACCGATACATCGGACTCACCAGCGTCTGACCTTACCTTTTCGTATGGCAGTCCGCTTTATATCAAGGGCCAGAAAACATGTGACTATTTTCCATACTGGTCATTCCGCGTAAACAATATTTCCCCGGCAGATGAGCAGACCGGCTATGGGTATACTTCCGATACATGCCCAGTAAAGGACGGTGACTGCATCGTCTTCTTCCGCCAGGCATGCTACGATCCGAATGCCGGCGACTGGGGCGCTTATACAAAATACAGCTATTTTGATAAACAGACATATCATACCGCTGTCAATACACCAATTTCCCTCACATATTCGGTTGATGACGGATTTGGCGGAAATCCCAGTCCCGCTGCCAGCGAAGAACTATCCATTTTCAAACAAGCGGATCTCATCAAAAAAGTGAACACGGACACCAGTGGCAGCGCGCAATTATCGTTTGACCAGACGGGAACTTACACGATCACCAGCAGTAAGTTGACAAACGGCATACCCGAAAATTCTCATGCGTCAGCCACAGTCGTAGTCACCGAAGGAGGCATTTCTCCGACCGAGCCACCGACCTTGACACCAGGCCAGACGACGGCGCCGACGCAAGCACCGAGTCAGACGCCGTCTCCCGCTGCAGATGTACCGTCAGACAAAACCGTAAAAAAACCGGGGATTCCCAAAAAGCTTACCGCATCTGTCGCAAAGAAAGCAAAAGCTTCGTCAAAAAAGGTGAAGATCAGCTGGAAAAAGGGTTCGGGTGCCTCTGGATATGAATGTTTTGTATCAAAGAAAAACAAAAAATCGTTCCGATCAATAGCAAAAACAAAGAAAACGAACATAACAAAAAAATGGAAAAAAGGGATCTACTATATCAAAATCCGCAGTTTTGCGAAACAGAATAACAAAACGGTGTACAGTAAATATAGCAGGATCATCCGGGTGAATGTGCGATGAAAAAAATCATTTCCCTTCTGATAACGGCAGCAATCGTCATCTTGCTGCCGTTTCAGACACTACAAGCATGGTCTTCCTTCCGCAATGAGCACGGACAAGGCCATGCGAATACAATTGAAGCTAAAACACCGATATCTTCCGATACCGCCGGAATAAAATGGCAGATCCGATTTGCGGAAAATGGAACCACCGCTTACAACTCCGATCCGGTCATCACCGATACCGGCCTCTATGTCACATGCAAAGATACGCTCTACCAGTTAGACAAAAACGGAGCCATCCACTCCTTTCTTACGCTGGCAGCACCGATGAATTCCGTCTGCCGCATGTGTCTGCATGGAAATCGGCTCTTTATCCCGTTAAGCGGCGGAAGGATGCAGTGTGTCGATATTTCTACGATGACAACTCTTTGGACGAGCGAAGCATTCGGGCTGCAGTCCCTGACGACCGTTTATGAAAAAGACGGCTTGATCTATGCCGGAACAACAAACGCGTCAGGTACGGAGGGCATTTTTTACTGCCTGTCCGCAGAAAATGGACGTACCCAGTGGACGTATACCGATACAAAAGAAACTTGCGGATATTATTGGAGCGGCGCCGTATCAGACAGTGCGGCAAACTTCATCCTTTTTGGCGGAGATAACGGGATACTGGTCTCACACAGTGCCAAAGAGGATACCATTTTCGACACCTATGACCTCTCTGACGGCACATCGCAGACAGATGATCCCTCTGCTGGACCAGGAAAGATCCGTGCCGGCATCACATACGATACCGAAACAGACGCCTATTACACGACCTCCACAAACGGGTATTTATATCGGATCAAGATGACTTCACACGGTACATTTGAATCCGTAACGGCAGTCTCCCTTTTTCCATCCCGCACACCAGACAGTAACTGCACAAGCACGCCGACCATTGTTAACGGCAGGATCTATGTGTGCAGCTATAGCGGAATCCAGGGACAGATCGATGTGATCGACGCCGTAACGATGAACCAGATCTATACCGCCTCCTCCCCTGACTGCCGCGATATTAAATCGTCGCCGCTCGTCTGCACCGGTTACAACGGCGACACCGACGACGACACCGGCAACGGCCCTTTATACGTTTACTTCACGCAAAATGCGCTTCCCGGCGGCATTTATTACATCAGGGATGATATGACAGCACAGTCAGCCGAGATCGAAATGCTTTTTGCACCGCAGGAGGGTAAACAATTCTGCCTGTCGAGTATCGCTGCCGATTCTGACGGAACCTTGTATTACTCCAATGATTCCGGCACTCTTTTTGCCATTCAGGATGGATACCGCCAGACTCCCGGTGAACCGTCTCCCGCGCCGTCGGTTTCCCCGGATGCCGCGCCGACAGCCATTCCTCCGTCCGACCCCGTGATACCGAAAACGGAAACCCAGCCGGGACAGGGACATCTAGCGGGGGGAAAAGTCTCGAAAAAAACAAAAAAACCGGGAAAACCCCAGAACGTGAAATGGAAGATCAAAAAAGCCAAAGGCCGGTCTTACCGTGTCACCTACACATGGAAAAAAGGAGCGCACACGGCTTATACCCGAATAAAAATCTCGAAACAAAATAAAAAAACTTCGAAGAAAAAAAAATGGAGCCGGGTTTTCCAAACCTCCGCGGTGAAAAAGACGATCACGCTGAAAAGCGGTACATACCGCGTTTCCTTTTACGGCTGTCAGAAGGGCACAAAAAAAAGTGGAGCGGTAAACCACACGCTCCACATTCCTTCCATTCATTAGACAAGGAATCCCTGTCATCTCTCCTATGATCAGGAAGATGACTCACTTCCGTCTTCCGAATCCGGAGACGCTTCCGGCGGCTCCGGCTCGGGTGCGGATGGAACACTGACGGAATCTGTATTCCCACCTTCCCTCTCTTCCTCCAGCTCATCCAGCAGACTTTTATGCTTTTTCGGATTTGCCTGGATCGCCGCCATCATCTTTGCCTTCAGGTACAGATCGCTGTTGTAACGAAACAGAAAACTTTCATCTTTGGGCGGCACTTTATCTCCCTTCATGATCCGTCTGGCTATCGCCAGAGCACGGGAAAGATCGCCTGTCGGTCTCTTCTTTTTCTTCTTCCCCGTATTTGACATACGCTTCGTAGTCTTAAATGCGTTTGCAAGTTTCGCTAACTGGCGGCCCTTTTCTGATAATTCAACCGACACCGGACATTCCACTTTTTTCGCATCCGCGTCCTGCTGTTTTTGTCCGTGTTCGGCATCCCGGATGCCATTGCGTGTAACGTCATACCAGGCCACATCCCCCTGGCCCACCTGCTTTCTAGCTTCTTGCGTCCGAGTCTCACCATTCCGAACAGTTTTCTGCCGGGCAGTATCGCTGCGGTTTGTTCTATTCCGAACCGAATGATTCCGATATGCCGCAGAATTTGTTATATTCATGTTATCACATCCTTGCTTTCAAAAGGGTAAGTCCATTTACCCGGAAACAACATTCTACAACATATATATCGGATTACATCTGTAAATAGTTTATAGTGTTTCTTTCCCTAAAGACTGCCCACCCATTGGGAACACCCCAAAGGGACGCGGCTTACTTCTCACACGCGTTCTTTGCGAATTCCGTATTTACCAGTTCATCGTATGGCACTCTCTTCGTCAGCTCCCCACCGGATTCCAAAACATCCTGCAGCAGCTTGAAGCTCTCCTCTTCAAACACAAGATCCTTGTTCCATGTGCCCTGTTCATGATAGCGTTGTACAATCGTCGTCAAAACATCCAGATCTGTCTCCGCAAACTGCGGCTGTATGACTTTCGCGATTTCCGCCGGACTGTGGCTGCCCACGTAATCCATTCCTTTTTGCAGCGCGTTCGTAAACTTCTGGATGATCTCCCCATGCTCCGCGATATAGCTTTCTTTGGCAGAATAGGCGGTATACGGCACATTTCCGCTATCCACACCGAGCGACGCGACGACGGCGCCTTTCCCCTCTTTTTCCAGTGAAGCGGCAAACGGCTCAAACTCCACCGAATAGTCTCCCTGTCCGGATGCGAATGCTTCTGCCGTCAGTCCAAAATCAATGTTTTGTACCATCGTCAGATCTTTCCCCGGATCTATATGATTCTTCTTTAGTATGTATTCAAACACCATCTGCGGCATGCCGCCCTTCCTGCCCGCCAAAACGGTTTTTCCTTTTAGGTTCTCCCACGTAAAATCTTCTTCTTTCTCTCTTGCTACCAAAAAGTTACCTGCCCGCTGTGTCAGCTGTGCGAAGTTTACGATCTTCTCCCCCGATCCCTCATTGTAAACATAAATCGAAGCTTCCGATCCCATAAAGCCGATGTCCGCTTCCCCGGACAACACAGCTGTCATAACGTTATCCGCACCGGCGCCATTGACGAGATCGATCTGGATCCCCTCTTCCTCAAAATATCCATTCTCGATCGCTACGTACTGCGGCGCATAAAAAATCGAATGTGCCACCTCGTTCAACGTTACGTGGACCAATTCCTTCTCCGAGTCAGATTTCCCGCAGCCGGACAACTGTATCAACGTCAGCGAAAGGACAAGCAGCATGGCAGCTATTTTTTTCAGGGAACGTGCGTTTAGTTCTCTTTTCATTTTTTGCCTCTTTCTGATCTTTTTCCATAATATATGATAAAAAAATACGGTTGTGCAGGATTATTTTCTTGGAATGAGCATTAATATTTTTTTACTCCTTCCACCTTTTTATGTTACAATTAACACATGGAGTTTGAATCTTTTAAATGAAAAGAAAGGAGCAGATCAAATGACACAAAGTGAACAATTACATGAATGGATCGAACAGAGCAACAACATCGTCTTTTTCGGCGGCGCCGGTGTTTCCACGGAAAGTAACATCCCGGACTTTCGAAGCGTGGACGGACTCTATAACCAGCAGTACGACTATCCCCCCGAAACGATACTGAGCCACAGCTTCTTCATCCAGAACACCGAAGAATTTTACCGTTTTTACCGCAATAAAATGATCATCGAAGATGCGAAACCAAACGAT
Source organism: uncultured Eubacterium sp. (assembly GCA_910579145.1). Classification (GTDB taxonomy): domain Bacteria; phylum Bacillota; class Clostridia; order Lachnospirales; family Lachnospiraceae; genus Eubacterium_F. The sequence continues at coordinate 25,789 of CAJTTQ010000021.1, read as the reverse complement.
GCCCATATCGCCCTCGCAAATTTAGAAAAACAGGGTAAATTGAAAGCCGTGATCACGCAGAACATCGACGGCCTGCACCAGAAGGCCGGAAGCAAAGAAGTATTGGAACTACACGGTTCCGTACACCGGAACTACTGTATGGACTGCCGGACATTTTATCCGCTGGATGAGATCACATCCCAAAAAGGCGTACCCGTATGCAGCTGCGGCGGAACGATCAAACCAGACGTCGTCCTGTACGAAGAAGGACTTGACTCCTATGTACTGGAAAAATCAATCTCCTACATAAAAAATGCCGACGTTCTAATCATCGGCGGAACGTCTCTCGCCGTGTATCCAGCCGCTGGACTCATTGACTACTACCAAGGCGATAAACTCGTACTCATCAACAAAAGCAAAACGAGCCGCAACGCACATGCAAACCTGGAAATCAACGATTCCATCGGCAAAACGCTGCGGCCGTGGGCATAGCACTATCCAAAATCCTTCATATCATATGGCGTGTTTTGATACACATAATGATTGAGCCAGTTGGAAAAAATGATCTGTCCCGTGGAGCGCCAGGTGACAACCGGCATTTTCTCCGGGTCATCATCTGGGAAATAATTGCAGGGCAGCTTGGGATTCAACCCTTTTTCCACATCCCGGTAATATTCCTTCGCCAGTGTATCCGCGTCATATTCGGGGTGGCAGGTCATGAAAAAGTGCCTGTCATCCTTTGTTTTTACGATCGTCACACCAGCCACATCCGAGACGGCCATGATCTCCAGCTCGTCAACGGCCCGGATATCCTCTTCCCGCATACTCGTAGCTCTCGACTGCGGCGCGTAAAAAATATCATCCAATCCGCGGAACAGCGGAACATGATTTTTCACAATACGGTGTTCAAACACTCCCGACAGCTTTTCTTCCAGATCGATTTTCGGAATCCCGTAATAGTAATGCAGGCCGGCAAACGCTCCCCAGCACAGGTGCATCGTTGAAAACACGTTTGTTTTACACCAGTCCATGATCCGGCACGCCTCTTCCCAGTAAGTGACATCCTCAAATGCGATATAATCGAGCGGCGCCCCGGTGATGATCATGCCGTCATATTTCTGATCCTTGATTTCATCAAATGTGGTATAAAACGTATCCAGATGCGTCGGATCGGCGTGCTGCGGTATATAACTGGCCGTTTTAAGCAGCTCGACCTGAATCTGGATCGGTGTGTTGGAGAGCTTTCGCAAAAGCTGTGTCTCCGTCACCACCTTCGTCGGCATCAGGTTCAGGATCAGTACACGGAGAGGCCGGATATCCTGATGTTCCGCCCGTTCTTCCGTCATAACAAATATATTCTCATTTTGCAGTATTTCCACAGCCGGCAGTGAATCCGGTATATTGATCGGCATTTGTCATCCACTCCTCCATTTAAACAATCCATGCCATAAATTCTAACATAACTCAAATGCCTTTTCAAGCCTCAAATGCTTTTTTCAAGCATAAATCCTGACATGACGCAGACACCGGACGCGCCGGCCCGCACGACGTCCGGGGCATTTGCCGCCTGGATGCCGCCAATCCCGTACACAGGAATATCGACAGTCTGTACGATCTCCCGCACAAAGGCAAGTCCCCGCCCCGGCAGTCCCTTCTTGCAGTCCGTCTCAAAGACATGTCCTGCCGTGACATAACCGGCGCCAAGCAAAAGGGCCTGCTCCGCCTGTTCGATCGAATGCACCGATGTCCCGACCACATCAAAACACACATCCGGTCCCATCTGTTCAAACACGCCGAGCGGAACGTGCACCCGACCGCACCCCAGCTTCTCTGCCGCCCGGTAAAACGTATGCAGGATACAAGGCATCGAAAAATCCTCACAGATGTTCATGACCTTCTCTGCCAGAAAAAAATAATCCTCCTCTGGCAGATCTTTTTCACGCAGCATGATCGCGTCCGCCGTCATCCCTGACTCCCCGCCCGTTTCCCCGCTCGCGATCCGCCGGATCCGCTCTAAAAAATCCCCCCGGCATAACTTCCGGTTCGTCACGCACAAACACGGAATCCGCGTCCCATCCTGTCCTGTCAGCATATCCACCTCCACATTCCGAAACTCTGTTATACATAAATGTAATCATTCATAACCGGCTGGAGTCCCTGCGCCGCAATCGCCTCATACACTTGATCGACCGTTCTCGTATCATCGATTTCAAACTGTTCGTCACCTTTTTCCTCCCCGCTGTGGCCGCCGATCCCCACATTAACCCCCGCGGAGATCTTAGTCGCCGCGATCTGGATCAGGCTGTTGCGCACTCTCTCGCACTCCCTCGTCGAGACCGTGATACTCGCAAACGGCATGAACAGACGGTAAGCGCATACGACCTGCAGAAGCTGGGCCTCATGTACATCCCGCGGATTGATCTTGTCATTGTTGATGATCGGGCGCAGTCGAGGACAGGAAAACGCAATTTCCGCATGTGGATATTTCCGCTGTATATGATAAGCGTGCATTCCCGTGGCAAACGCATCCGTACGAAAATCATCGAGTCCGAGGAGCGCCGCAAATCCCACTCCCCGCATGCCGCCTAACAGGGCGCGCTCCTGCGTATTGATGCGATAGGGAAAAATACGTTTATTTCCGGCCAAATGGAGCGTTTCGTATTTATCAGGATTGTACGTTTCCTGAAATACCGTGATATAATCCGCGCCGCATTCATGGAGAAACGCGTAATCAGAAGAATTGACCGGATAGATTTCCAAACCGATGACTTTAAAATACTTCCTGGCAATCTTACAGGCCTCACCGATATATGCCACATCAGACATCTTCGGACTTTCCCCTGTCAATATAAGCACTTCCTGCAGACCGGTATCCGCGATCGCCTTCATCTCCTGCTCGATCTCCTCTTTGTTCAGTTTGGCGCGGCGAATGTTGTTGTGGCAGTTAAACCCGCAATATATACAGTGATTCTCACAATAATTCGCGATATAGATCGGGGTAAACATATAAATGGAATTTCCGAAATGTTTCCTCGTCTCATATCTCGCCGCCTGCGCGATCTCCTCTAAAAACGGTTCTGCCGCCGGGGACAAAAGCGCTGCAAATCCCTCCGGCCCGCAGCCGGAAACTCCATCTGCCCCCTGACCAAAAGACGCGAGGACCCGCTGCACGTCCGCCGCTGTATACCGGCTGGCATCATATGCCGAAGCCGCTTCGAGCACAATCTTTTCTATATCGGAATCAAGTACTTCCATTCCCTCGAGGTATTTCATGTGGTCGATCCGTTCTTTCGGTTCCGTTCTATTTTGTTCCATTTCAAATATCCTCCCGTTTTCTGCAAAGTAACCACGGCCCTCTTATGAGCATGTCTGGCTTCCATCCTGAATATAGCCGGTCAGCGGCGAAGAGGCGCTGCCACCCCGCTCCAACACCCTTCCCGTTCCCGAGAGATACGCCGTGCGCCCGGCTTCTATCGCTTTTTTGAACGCTTCGGCCATCGCCGGCACATCTCCCGCTGTCGCGATGCCGGTATTCGCCATCACAGCAGCCGCTCCCATTTCCATCGCCTCGCACGCTTGTGAAGGGCATCCGATCCCCGCGTCCACAATGATCGGCAGATCGATCTCATCGATCAGGATACGGATGAACTCTTTCGTACAAAGTCCCTTATTCGAACCGATCGGCGCTGCCAACGGCATAACTGACGCCGCGCCGGCATTGTACAGATTTCTTGCAATATTCAGATCCGGGTACATATAAGGCATTACGACAAATCCCTCGTTTGCAAGGATCTCGGTTGCTTTTACTGTTTCCTGATTATCGGGAAGCAGGTATTTGCTATCTCGCATGATCTCAATCTTGACAAAATTTCCACACCCTACTTCTCTTGAAAGCCTGGCGATACGTACGGCCTCGTCCGCTGTCCGCGCGCCGGATGTATTTGGAAGCAAAGTCACGCCATCTGGTATATAGTCAAGTATGTTCGCCGTTCCCCCAGCATTGGCGCGCCGCAGCGCCAGCGTGATGATCTGCGCTCCCGCGTGTTCCACCGCCGCCTGGATGAGATCCAGCGAATATTTCCCGGAACCAAGTATAAATCTGGACGAAAACTCCTGCCCTCCTAAAACGAGTAAATCTTTCTTTTCTTCACTCATATATAATAAGCCTCCTTCTTTTCTTTCTTCTTTCACATGGCATCACCGCCGAAGCCAGCCGCCACACATTCCTGCACATCAGCCGCCGCCCACAAAACTGACGACTTCCAAATGATCGCCGCTATGAACGACCGTTTCCGAAAATAAAGATCTGGAAATGATCTCGCCGTTGATCTCCACGGCAATACGCTTGATATCATATTTCTCTTTCTCCAGCACATCGGGAAGCGGCATCCCATCATAGCCGGTTTTCGATTCCCCATTGATACAGACCATCCATTCTCCCTCCTTTTTCTATTTCTTAAAAACCCAAAAATAAAAAAGGGGTTGCCCATGAAACCTACACCCGCGGTGGTGTACCCCTTCATGAGAATCCCCAATCTGTTAAAAATCATATCATAAGTGTTAGTGTTTGTCAATCTTCTTCTGGATCTTTTCCATTCCATCTACATAAATGAGCACTTCGGCCACGATCCCATACAATTCTGGCGGGATATAATCTCCCACATCCAGTATAGACAGGCTTTTTGCCAATTTTTCATCTTTATGCACCGGAACACTTGCTTCTTCCGCTCTCTCTATGATCCGGTCAGCGATATGCCCCATCCCGGATGCGATCACTTTTGGCGCCTGTTCTCCTGGTTCATATTCGAGAGCAACTGCCGTTTTCAACCGGTTAAATTCTTTTTTTTCGCGATCATTTGTATGTGAACTCATGCCACTGGCCTCCTTTACCGATCAACCTTTCGATCCGACAAGATATTTTTCATAAACGTTGCCCGATGGATCGGGCACGGGCCGAACTTTTTCAAAGCTTCGATGTGTGCGGCTGAACCGTACCCCTTGTGCGCCTCAAACCCGTACTCCGGATACCACTCTGCATATTCTGTCATCAACCGGTCCCTCGTCACCTTTGCCATAATGCTGGCGGCCGCGATCGACACACTTCTTGCGTCGCCTTTGATGATCCCCACCTGTTTGATCTGGATCTGCGGGATGGTCACCGCGTCATTTAGAAGAAGATCCGGTACGACCCCCAGATCCTCGACGGCATGAACCATCGCCTCATACGTTGCCTGCAATATATTGATCTCATCGATACGAGCCGGAGAACTCATGCCAATCCCAAAAGAAACTGCCTTTTCCTTAATTTCCTCATAAAGTTCCTCCCTTCTTTTGGGACTTACTTTTTTGGAATCATTCAAATGCAAAATCTCACATCCGGCAGGGAGCACGACGGCACCAGCCACGACCGGGCCTGCGAGCGGACCTCTTCCGGCCTCATCGATACCGCATATACAAAAATAGTCGTTCCCGTATTTGTGCTCAAACTCCCTCATGCCCTCCAGGCGCGCCTGTTCCTTTTCATATGCCTGGACTTTTTTTTGATAGGAAGCGACCAGCTTCCTTACACCGCTTCGCGCATCCTCCGCGTACTCCTGAAATAGCAGTTCCCAGTTTTCCATCGAAGTATTTGCGAATTCATTTTTTATATCGGTTATATTCTTTTTTATCATCAGGGTATTTCTCCTCTATCTTCAAAAAATGAGGATATCCGTGGATACCCTCATTGATTTCCTATTTCCCGGCCGACTACTCCAAATTTGATAACCCGCGCTCACCGATGTAAATGTAACTCGTACCATCCTCAAAACTGTACTCAATCCTACCATTCCGTCTCTCGATCCGCAGCACGGCTGTCCAGTCAACCCGCAGAATGGAATACCCTTTCTGCCAGTCTGACAGTTTAAATGGCACAAAATATGGTGTCGTATTATCCGCTTTGAAAATGCGGTAACCATTCAGGATCTTCTCTTTGTCCTTTCCGCCTTCCTGCCATCCAAACTTAAACTCTTCTTTTTGCTTCGTTTGTTCTGTATTCTGTAGGGGAACCTCTACTCCGCTCGTGTCCTCTTCCTTCTTTACCAAAGTCAGTTTCCGGATCACGGCATCCTCATTATTCGGATTCGGACAAGTCACTTTCAGGTTCACTCTCTTATTCTTCGTCCCGGACCGATAATCCGCCTCACTGCTATAATCCAACAAAGCTTGGTTATCCGTGACCTTGACATAATCTTTCTTATTTTCCTGCAGCTTTACATCCAGCACCGCCGGCGTGAGATCGACGTTATCCAGGATCTTTTTCAATATATCGAGCATTCGGTTTGTCGTAAACTCCGATAGCACACCCATATTGATATTGGTACTCTGTGCGTTACTTACAAACGTTACGTTTTTCATGTCGTTTCCGTCCGAGCCGTCGATCCTCGGCAGTGCCTGGGAACTTCCGATGTCGTTCGGATTCTGATATAGGGTATCATACGCACCGTGGCTGATGTAGTTCCAGAAGAAGAACTCACAAAAACCATATTTTTCGATCAATTCCGCGATCACGCCCTGCACCTTTCCGTCCGCCCCCCAGTCATCATCGGTAATCCTTTTAGGGTACATTTTATCGGAGAGTCCCCCGGTCGGCAAAAAGGTAAACTTATTCCACAAATAGTAACACCGCATCTTATAATCGTCTGATACCGACACATCATCCGCCAACGGAATACGCTCATAATATCCGGTATACTTCGCGGGAAACTTACTGCCGTCCTGCTGATCCTCATTTAACTCCATGACTTTCAGATTCGGCAGGATCGTATCCGTGAACACGGTAGAATCCACGAGGTCAAACTGTGCCGTGATCAACTGCAGCTTACTTATATTATTCAACATTCCTGCGGTATCTACCGACCTGCTGTTTTCGTCTACGTACATTTTCACGTTCGTCGTGCCGTCCACACCGTTATTTCCCATACTTCCGACGAGCTTCGTCATCATCATCGGAAGATTCCGGGTCGTACTGAGACGCTTAATGATCTTTAAGCAGTCCCACCACTCAAGATCCGTATCATAAAATGTCTTGATCTTCGATTGATCACTCACATCTACCGTCTTGCCTGACTCGGTACAGTATTTGTTATAAAAATTGATGGCAATGTTTAGTTCTTTGCTGTCCGCCGCCGTATTAAACCCGTCGTACATCTCATTGATATAAAACAGATCGGCGCGCTCGATATAATCCAGTGTATCTTCTTTATCATTCGCATCCATCTCATTGATCATCTCCGGCGTAACCGTGATGACCTGGACATTCATCTTATCGTAATCTTCCTGTTTCTCCCTCTCAAACAGGGCATATTTTAAAAGTTCATTAATCTTGATTCCCGCGTACTTAAATGTATACACATATTTGGCATAGTCAAATGTATACACGTCAGATGTCGCGTGGACATAGCGTCCTTCCTGCCAGATATAGTAAGGATTTTCGTCATGGAGCGTATACGTGAGTTTCAGGTAAACGCCTTCATCCCCCTCTTCACGCAGTTTGTTGTCGATGTTATGCTGCTCTGACTTATAACGCTCCGACACTTCAAGGCTAGCATCCGGATAAGCTTCACTTTCTACGTAATTCCACATATCCGTATCCGTACCGGTTTTTTCCGCGGTGATCATATTGTCATTTGTCCACGGATTGTATCCCGTGAGCGTATACTGGCCCGCTCCTTTTCCTACCTTTATAAAATATCCTTTCGTAAATTCCTTAACCTGCTGCGTTTTATTTTTCACCCATTTCTTATCTTTGGAGAGAATGTCTGCCGGAACCACCGAACCATTGTCATCGGCCGCAAACGAATCCTTGAACTTCTGTGCCAGTTCCGCCATCGGAAGCGAGAGATCCGCATCGGTCATACCCGACTCCGCAGGAATCGTAAACTTATATGATTTTGACACATCTTTATTCTCTTCGATCCTCTTAACCCAGTTGCGGTCCGTATAATTTCCATCCCTGTCCTTCTCATTCAGCGCAAACTGGAACGAACGGTCCTGGCAGGAAACAGAAAGTGTATTCCCCGCATCGTCTTTGGTCGTGGAAAAATACTGCGGGCAGGCTAACGCAAAGGCCTCTTTATTTTCTTCGTAGAGTTCATGTACCTTTTTATTCTTTAAGTCCTCCTCACTCAAATTCATATCGCTCGAATACATCTTGAATTCATAGAGGAATTTTACCTCGTAATAATTTACCACTTCGCCTTTGGCGTTTTTTATCCTGTCCCAAAGTTCATTTTGGAAATAACCGCCCTTATTCATAAGCTGGTTCTTGATATCGCCCTGTCCCAGTATATTTTGTCTGGATCCATCCAAAAAACCGGTTGAATTCCAACTCTCATTACAGAACTTGATGCCGATCTCTACCGGATTAAACGGGAGTCCCTTTTCCTCGGAATCCACCAGATAGGCGAGAGACTGCTGGGATAATTCCGGCACGATCTCCAGCACAACAAACGGATTTTCCTTCGTTAACTTTTTTGCCTGTTTTCCATCCTGATCCGTTGTAGGAGGAATCACCGGAAGCTTTGTATTCTTACTCGTAAGCGGTACGACCTTTTCCTGACTCTGGGGCGTAACCGCGATCTTCTTCGGATCGGTCGCCGTCACTTCCCCCATTTTGTATGTATCCGCCTTCGCCGCGGGCTTACCAAATATCACGCCATTGGATATGAGATAATACCCGGTCACAACCAGACATGTCAAGAGCACAGTAAATGCACTATACATCACGATCCGGCCCTTTTTACCCATTCTCTTTTTCATTGCATCAGCCCCCTTTTACTGGTTCCGCAGATAAACGGTTTTATTCGAACTATATTCGATCTTGTTCAGCTTCGCCTTCACCTCTACATCAACCGTATATTTCCCCGATGTACTATTTTTGTCGATACGGCAGTTAAAATCCGTAATGTTATCTGCTAACAGATATACCCGGTTCGCATTTTTGTTTGCCTCTGAACTATCCGGTTTAAGATCAGATAACTTTACATCCCCAGTCTTCGAACACTTTCCAAAATAGAGATTTTTCCTCTTAGAGGAATCGCCATCGTCAAACATCCAATACGCGTAAACGTTGGAATCAAGCGTTTCCACCTGATCTGCCTGAACCGCGCTGTCCGTAACAGGTGACACGATATTTTTTGCGTCGTCACGACGCTGGAACACCACGAGCACATTGGCAGAACCAACTCTCTGCCATGTCACTGTCTCCGCTTCCATCGTGTAACTCTCGATGTGGTTGACCGCATCCTTCACCTGATTCTGCAGCTCAACCCGCTCATTCGTCTCCCTGGAACTTCTGGCAGCAAAACCGATCATCGCTGTGATCGCTCCTAACACAAGTGTCGAAACCACCACGGCAAGCATGATCTCCACAAGGCTGAATCCCTTATTATCCAATTTCATGCCGATTCCCCCTCTGAATCAATCTCTGAAATGTTTCCCTGTATTTGTGACAAGCGTAACTTTATACGTAGACTGTCCAATGATGCTGATTACGCACGTTGGCTCCAATGTACCCGTAAAAGAGCCATCTTTCTTCCTGATCCCGAATGTTTTGCAGTCGCCGTCCTGGATCGTGACACTAGATGCCGATAAATTCCCTTCCTGATAAGAAATGGTGATGCGGCTGTTTCCGATCTCTTCCCCTTCTTTATAATCGGAAGCATCCGGAATATAGGACGGCTGATCACTATAGCGGATGTAATACCTGTCATTATACCGATACAGGTGCATAAAAGTAGAACTGGCTTCCGCTGAATTTTTTGACTTTAAGCGTGTCAGACTACTATCAATCCTAGAAGCGCATTTCGATGAATTTGCCATGCTTAAATATCCCATTGCACTGATGGACCCGACTGACATGATTGCCAAAATAGCAATTGCGATGACGAGCTCGATCAGGGAAAACCCTTGATTATTTTTCATATTAAGCATCACCCGCTTTCTTTTTATCGTTTCTCAATTTAACTCAGGGAGCTGCCGTCCCCGTCAATAGCTGCATCTCGTTATCACGCTCCCAATTCTCGTAACTGATGCAGTCTGCCACATTTACGGAGCGGTTTTCATTTGTCTTTAAGCCGTGGAAATATTTCGACAGGTCCTTATCGTTCCTGACCATCTCCAAAATTTTACCAACCATGAGAAGGTTTGATTTCAGATCAATATTTGATCCATTGACACTTACCGTCCCTTTCGCGAGGATCAACCCCTCAAAACTTTTGCTGACCCTAACATCTCCGCCGCAGATGATCAAGCCCTTTTGCAGCGTGCCGTCAACGTCATAATCATTCGGGGTAATATAGAGAATGCCGTCCGTGCCCTCACACGGTCTGGAAATCGGCATGAGCGATGAGTCCGCGTCAATCGCATCAAAGTCAATGACTTTATCTTTCACAAGCTCCGATTTGTCGGAATCCCGCAGCAGTTCATAGCGAAGAAGCTCATTTTCTTCTACTGCATTCGTGATCGGCGAGATCGAACGAGCCATGTCTGAATGGAATCCCGAATTGACAAGCGCGAGCTGCTTCCCTAAATAATTCTGCATCCGTTTCTGACCATCCTGGAGCATCGCCGCGTTCGGCCTGCCGGAACCGTTAAAATAGTTCGCTTCCTGTTTCGCCGGATCCCCCGATGCCGCATAGTAATTATGTATGATATTACCGGCGATCAGATAAAGCTGTGCGCCGAGTTTCATACCGTCATTATCCGCTGTCGAGATATAAGTTTCCGCACGATCCCGCAGCATTTCGTTGTTTTCGGTATCGGTATAAAATGCGGAGAAGTACTCATTCGCCTTTTGCTGGTTTTTAAAATTCAAGTATAAGAATACATAGCCGCCCGTATTATTGAAATTCGCGGTAACGGGCTGGTTCGGATCGAGATAATCTCCCATCGCCTGCTCCAGGGCCACGCGGTTTACCGCCCCCATATAATCATCCCCGCTGATTTCCGAGCGAAGCAGAGGATTATGTCCCTGTCCATTTGATAGGATATACTGATCGGGAACTAAATAAGCGATCTGATTGCTCTTTACTGCCAGCGACTCACCCATCATGATATCCGGTTCCGCAAGCCCGGCCGGCCCCGCGGCCCCGCTGTCAAATCTCGATACAAACGTACGCCCCGATAAGATCAGCTTCTTTAGGTTATCACTCTTTAATGTCGTGTTCACGCCGTTTATCAGTATCGCGCTGCTATACTTCGAACTCGTCACATCCGCAACGGAGTAGGCCGACTTATCCTTGTTATTCTCATTATAGCTGTAACCATAATATTTCCCGCCGAGATTTACATAACTATTCCGGTTATCAATACTCAAATCATCAAGCACATACGCATTGGTCTGCAGGTCAAGCTCTGTTGAATACGATGTCACCGGCCCTGCCGTAGCAGAAGGAATCGCTCCCGAATCCGGTAAAAGAATATTTCTGACCCACAGTTCCCCGTTCGGATTATTGATCGCCACCTTTGCTTTGTCATTGACAGTCAGATCCCCGCGCGTGATGATCGTATCGCTGTCAAAGTTAATATTTTTCGCCTGGGATACGATATCAATGCTCGTTCCGTACGCGCCATCCGTCATCTCACCGCCGGCATATACATTTCCGGTGAAATCAACACCTTTTGTCCCCGGACTCAGACTGTTATTCGCTACCGACAGCTGATCATCACAGATAACAATATATTTCTTTAACTCATCAAACGTCGCATTTCCCTCAAAGCCATAATCTGGAACACCGATCTTTATATCGGTCTGAACAACGGTCCGGTATCCCGATTCATCGGTATAGTCCACTTTCAATCCGCTGATGATCAGTGACATCTCCTTCGTCACCGCATCCACCAAAAAGCCGTAATGAAGAATATTCCCTCCATAAGTAGAACCTACGGTTTCCGGCCGCGTAACCATTTTCTTTATCACCGGATCCATATTGAAACTGCCCCACTGCGTTGTCTCCTGATTTGTCCCATCCCATCTGCTCGTATTATCAAATATATTTACCGCATTACTCAGCTTATCTATGCTCGGATTTGACAATATGCTGACGATGCCGGTCAGATACTTCACGGCATACTTTTCTTTCATCGACCCCATCGTGGAAGACAATGTCTCATCTGATGGTGCACTAGTCGGTGTGGCATTGTAATTGTTGATCATTTCCATGTACGCGTACTCATTCGCTTTCCCGCAGATTTCCTCCAGACCGCTGCGGACTTCGGCAACCGCGCCCTCCGTTTCATAAAAATGATCCGTCGTATGCTGGTCCACAATGACCGATACCACATAGTTCGTGGCAAGCGACAATACGGTAGCGCCAATGATCATCAGAGCCGTCACACCAATAACGACAAACACAAACGCGGAACCACTGTCGTCATTCTTCATCCGATTCAGTTTTTCTTTCAGTTTTCGCATCCATTTTCCAAACATCTGAAAAACCTCCATTTCTTCCCGCCAGTCTAACCAGCGTCACATATCCCGCTGAGCCAGCACCACAGCTTGATCATAGGCCAGCGCCCGAGCGATCACTCGGCCATCGTCGTCTCCATATGGGCAGCCACTTCGCCTGCCTTCTTACCCGCCGTCTCATAAATATCGACGAGGATCCTTCCAATCCGCTCTTTCTTATTCCGGCTCACAAAGGAATTTTTTGTAGTTCCCACACCGCCCGGCTCCTGCGGATTACCGACTACACCATCAAGCGTAATATCATTTGCAAAAAACTTCGCGTCTGCCGCCCTGCCGGCCTCTATGTGCAGACGATAAGAATCCGTAACCGCATCCTGTACCGCAAAGTAAAATTCCATATCGTCTACGATCGTCTCATCTGAAATCCGGTCACTCTCACTGCGCGGAATATCCGAAGCAATGTTCATGCTGACTTCTTCCTGGGCGTCAAATCGAAGCGGGTTGTAGAATACAAATACCCCTTTAAACTGATTTACTGGAATTTCCGCTTTTTCAAGCGTAACGTTCACAGTATGCCCGCTGTATTCATACGTATAATAAACATGGACCGCATACTCTTTTTTCTCTGTGTCTTTATAATTTACATCAATATGTATCACTCGGGATAATCCGGCACGGATCGTATCCCTGTCCGCGATCGTTCCCGACGCTCCGGGCGCAGACGCGCTCAACGTCGTAAACAATTCACTCAGCGCGAAGTCCAACTCATCGTCTTCGGCTGCCACCGCGTTCGAAGGAGCATATACCTCACTCGGACTTGGGATGTAATAGTCATTATACTTCGGACTTCTGATGTCCCCTGTGCCGCTCCCGATCGTTTCACCGGAACCAATTGCCTTCGTACTGCTGTTATACACGCCATATTGGATCTGAACCTTCGCTACATATTGAAATCCGTTCACCGTCACCGGCCTCTGTAAATAGTCCGACTGCGGATCCGGCGACTCCCCGGGAGCAGGAGAAGATTGCTGCCATATGGGCGCTTCTGACGGCACCGGCCCGGCAGGATCCGGCGTCGCGGTCAGATTTTTGATCTGTGTATAGTTCGAATAGGAACTCAATTCCTCCACCACATTCTCTGCCGCCGTCGTAGCGCACTGCCGGTCACGGCCTTCCACTGCCTGAAGCGAAGAGTAGGTGAAATAATTTATGATCGGCAATGCCACAAGGGCCAGAATTGCCACTGCCAAAACGACTTCAATCAAGGAAAAACCACTGTCATCCTTAAACCACTTATCCCTGCGCATGCCGCACACCGCCTTTCCCCAAAAGCATGATCATTTACTGAACTCGCCAAAAATCTTATCCATTCCATATGTAAAGGCGCTCATATCCGGGTCTTTATACGGCACACCGTTACCAAGCATACAGTAGAACGTAATGCCGATACTTCCCTTTAACTGCCCGCTGGAACTGTCAAACTGCAGATTTACATTTCCTACCGACATTTTTTCTTTATTATCACGGATCCAGTCAAGCGCTTTGAAAATATCCTTTGTCTCTCCCGCCATATTGACAGTATAGGTCGCTTTCGAACCAATCATCTGATCCATGCTGACCACCGTGATCTCCGACAAGGTCTCTTCTTCTTTCTGCCCGTCAACATTTACCTGCGCCTGATTTTGCGCGCTGGCAGAATCCAGCACCTGTCCCTTATAGTAAAATGGCGTTACATTTCCCGGCACGACACTCTCAACCGTTATCCCGCTTTCAACCATCATATTGTAAATGAGATAAACCGATTGCTGCTGCGTCAATTTTACCGGAAACGACTGTATAAACGGGTCAATCTGCCCTGTATAAAGGGATGTGTAGATATCCAGATCGTCCGCCTTGCTCTGCAGTCCGGTCAGATAGGAAATCCTCTGCTGCTCTTTATTCGTCTGGCTGTCAAGATCCGCCGCCCGTTCCATATTTTTCTGAAAGATTAAAAAATAGGTAAGCACGATCAGCAGTATGGCCGCCAGCAATAAGATCACACGGATCTGAGCCAAAGTTAATTTACCTTTCATTTCTGTTCACCCCCTGTATTAGCCGTATTATTTGTATTCGTCGCATTATTTGCATTTGATTTTGCTGTCTTAGCCATCTCCCGGTACTGAATATCGCTTTCATCCAATGTATCCGTATGCGGTACATACTCATATGTGATCGTATACACATATTTCCGCTTTTTCGTTACCGCATCTTCTGATTTGGAAATACCACTTGATATCGTTACGTTCCTGATATCCGTACAGAGGTTCATACGCATGAGAACCGCTGATACAGAAGAAAACCGGTCAGACGTCGTACAGTTGATCGTACCGCCCGTCTCACTCGTACTGACGGAATCGATTCGGAACGAATCCGGGCATGCTTCTTTGATATACTCGAGTACGGAATGGAGACGGTTATTATTCGTATCTACCGTAAACTGGATATCCTGGAACGTACATACTTTATTCAATGTCCCCAAAAGATCATTGTACCGGTCTTCGATCGGCTGCATGGAAACTGCTTTCGTATGCGCCACATTAAACGCATCCTCCGCTCCCATCACCCGCACGATCGAAAAGATAGCGAGCACGGCACAGAGAAGAAAGGACGCCGCAAAAACAATGGCGATACTCATAATGGAATCTTTCGTCGCTGTCTTGTTTTTAATATCATCCGGTACAAAATTCACCGGATTGAACACCGCCCCAAAGCACCCGATGTACTGGAGTATATTATTATTTACCTCAATCTGTCGGTTAAAAGTAACCCCCACGAGATCCGTCGGTGTACGGGCCGGGATACCAAGCTCGTTATTCATCAATTCATGGATACCCGCAAGTCTCGCCCCGTTTCCTGTCACGATGATCGACTGGATCGGTTCATCCCGATACCTTGAATTATAATATTCCATGACACGGGATATGTTTCCGATCAGGGAGGATGCACTCTGGGTCAGCTCGATCCGCTTTTGCATCGACAAGTCGTTTTGCGGATTGGCCGCATTGAACGAATGCAGCAGCACCCGCTGGGAAGCCAGAAGATCAAACGCCTTATCATAATTTGACACCTGAAAGGCAGGTTCATCCATCGCTGTTTCAATAATCGTCGTCGCGCCGTACGGGATTACCCTCTGAAGGAGCAGCTTATCCTTACTCATAATATCAATCAGTGTATTATCCCGGTTGATCTGTACTGCCATTTCGACACCTTCGACCATCTGACGTTTCATGATCTGGAAAATGCCATTACCATCCACTTCGATGGAAACAATATTAAAGTCACACCCCTCAGCAAGCGCGTAATAAGAACGGACCAGATCGATCGGAGCCGCGTATACTAACAAGTCGATCACTTTCGCCGCTGCTTTTGTTTTGTCTTTTTTTTCGAGCGACAGCTTTTTTCCTTTTCCCTTTTTCTTTGTATCGTCTTCTACTTGCGCTTCGTCTTCTTTTTTCTCAATCTCTTCTGATACATGTTCCCCCTCTTCGGCACTCCTGCCTTCGCCCTGTTTTACATAAGAAAAGATATATCTATCTTTATCGATCGGAAACATATCATCTACTTTCGCCATGACAAGTCCCTGGATCTTGTTATCCTTCACAAATGGAATCGTCGTCTCACGGTTCGCGATCTTAGATGATACGAGTGAAAATATAACATCCTTGGTCGTAATTCCTTTTTCCATGCACGCCTGTTTGATCCTGCGGCTGACATCAATGATATTTTTCACTTCTCCATCTACTACAGCCCCCTGCGGGGTAGGCACGCGGACACATCCGTATACAGTCGGATTTGTCTGATTATTGTCCATATGTACAATTCGTATCGTCTTTGCCCCAACACGAACCACAATTACTTTTTTAGCCATAACATCCTCCTTTATCATGCGGAAAACCGCTCTCCCCATTCCATTTTATGGATTTCACTATCTTTTTCCTAATAAAACAAAAGGACACTGAAATCCATAAACACTATGCCCCCATTAAACCAATATACCAGTCAATAAATATATCCCCCCATAACGCCGCCGTAAGAATGCCGATCGAAAGATAAGGTCCCATCGCAAATTTTGACTTGTTTTTTGTCACCGCAATGATGATACACTGGATCACAGAACCGATCACACACCCGATCACCAGCGCAAGCATGATATTCTGCCATCCGAGACAAAGTCCGGCAGCCGCCATCAGCTTGATATCTCCTCCACCAATCCCCTTTCCTCTCGTTAAAATAAGACAAAAGAACAGAAAAAGGCTTGCTGAAAAGAAGCCAATCACGTAGTGTTTCCAATTATGTACATCTACTATAATATGTACTACACCAATTCCTAATAGAAACAAGTTAATACCAAGAGGAATCTCAAGCGTACGATAATCAATGATACTCAACACCAAAAGTGCAGACGCCAGAAAACAGTAAAGAACGCTTTCTATGTTCCATCCATGTATCGCAAAAATGACCACATACAGTATACCATTTGCGCCTTCCACGAATGGGTACTGTTTCGCAAGTTTTACACCACAGTACCGGCATTTCCCTCTCAAAAACAAATAGCTAAAAAGAGGGAACAAATCATACCACACAAGCCGATGATTACATCCCATACAATGAGAACCCACCGTGACGATACTTTCTTTCTTCGGAATTCGATATATACATACGTTTAGGAAACTTCCAATAACGATACCGTATAAAAATGCGAATATGTAAAGTAAAGCAGTAACATGTGTCATGGCAGGTTCTCCTTGTGTGGTTGTTACACAGTGCAGGCTGCTATATAAGCAAACTGCTACCTTATTTTTGCAAAGCTATGATCACGGCGTTCCCGTTCCGCTAGTAACACCACCACCATTTGAAACGATCAAAGGCTGATTGTCATTGTACTTGCAGTTTGCTATACTATTACCATCTGGTGCCTTATCTGTGTTGGTTCCATTGTTACTTCCAGAACCAAGTTTTACATATACTGCTACTACATTTTTGGAAGAATCATAATAACATGTAACCTTATTCTCACCTATAGATGTGGAAGCATTTGACCCTAACGAAACCGCAGAATCTCCAATCACATCAGCCATAGCAGCCTGAACCTTTGCTGCGTCAGTACCGGTAGCCGTGTTTCCAGTATCATTGACCTTCTTATCATTCTCCAAAACGATTGTACCAGTTCCCGTCGCTTTTACATCAGCCACTGCGGATGATAATGCCCCAGACAATGTACTAAGTGCCTGCAAATCCTTCGACTCCTGTGACTTCTCCAAATACGGAATAACAGCTAGTGCAACTACTCCAATCAAGATAGCCATGATCGCGATAACAATGATCAACTCCACAAGGGAGAAACCTTCATTGGAACCGCTTAAATACTTTTGCATTTTCTTTTTCATCCTTTAACTCTCCTTTTTTTTATTTACAGAAGATTATTTCTCCTGCATTTCTTATAGTCAATTTTAACATAAACACCCTTTAAATGTCAACGTTTTTTGCAATATTTAACAAAATTTAGAGTTGATAATTAGAACTTTCCTACTATCACCCCGCCATTGAGTAGATCTGCATCATTGGCATGACAATCGCACCCACGACTCCGCCGACGCTAATAGCCAATACAATAATAATGAGAGGTTCCATAATTGTTGTAAGGTTCTTTGTAGCGGCTTCCACTTCCTGCTCATAATATTCTGCCACTTTATCGAGCATTGCCTCCGTATTACCTGTTTCTTCCCCAATCCGAACCATATGATGCACCATCTGCGGAAACACACCAGACGCTTCGAGCGGCTCCGACATCGGAATTCCCTGCATGACTTCTTCCCTTGCATCATTGAGCGCTTTCCGCATAACTCGATTCTGCACGACGTTAGCCACAATTCCTAATGCCTCTACTAACGGCACACCAGACGTGATCAATGTTGACATCGTCATACTAAATTTTGCTGAACCGTTTTTCACTGTAAAATCATTGATGATAGGAAGCTTTAAACACATACGGCTCGTCAGCTGTTTTCCCATCTCCGTATTTTTCGCCGCAATCACTGCAAGAACCAAACCAACAATACCACCGATGACTAAAACAAGATTGTTGATCATAAACTGGCTTACATTAATAACAATTTGCGTCGGAAGCGGAAGTTCCTCTCCCATCATATCAAAGATTTCCTGAAACTGCGGTATTACGACTACCATCAACACAATAACCACAATAATCGTAACAACCAATACAACGACTGGATAAATCATGGCCGATACAAGCATGGATCTTAATTTACTGTCTTTCTCAAACTGTGTACAAATACGCTCAAACGCTATACTCAGGTTACCGGTTGCCTCACCGGCTGCCACCATGTTGATCAGCAGGTCTGGAAACACCTTTCCCTCCAACGCCATTGCATTGGCAAGTGTCTCTCCCTTTTCCACATTTACCTGTACATTATAGATTGACTTGCGGAACACCTTATTTTCCGTAGAATCCTGAAGCATTTTTAAACCGTCCACTACCGTGACCCCCGCATTCAGTATACTGTAAAACTGACGGCAGAACAGCGTAATATCTTTCATCTTTACCGGGTTACCGATCGTTATGTTCCATGCGGCATCGTCGATGCTCGTCACTTCCCTGACCGAACGGACAACCGCACCATCGCCTTTGAGTTTAGCTGTTGCCGCCTCTGGCGATGCCGCTTCCAGCGTACCCTTTTTATCTTTTCCATACTTATCGGTGATCTGGTACTTATAAGTAGCCACGCGAAACCCTCCTTTCTTAATATAGCCGTTTTGTTAACGCTATTTTGTCCTGGGCATATGTGATTGCCTCTTCCTTCGTTACTTTGCCCTGGGTATATAGATCAAAAATCGAATCATCCATCGTGATCATGCCGCGTTTGCGGCTCGTCTGGACAACAGACGGGATCTGATGGCTCTTTCCTTCGCGGATCAGCGCCCGTATCGCGCTGTTGGCATGGAGGATCTCAAATGCCGCAATCCGTCCACTCCCATCTGCCGTCTTCATCAGCTGCTGTGATATGATCGCTTCCAAAAGCGTAGCCAGCTGCAATCGGATCTGCGGCTGTTGATAAGGCGGAAACACGTCGATGATACGGTCGATCGTCGCTGCTGCGCCAATGGTATGCAGTGTCGAAAAGACCAGATGCCCAGTCTCTGCCGCCGTGACCGCTGTGGCAATCGTATCGAGATCACGCATTTCGCCTACGAGAATCACATCCGGATCCTCTCGGAGCGCAGCACGCAGCGCATTGGCATAATTGTCAGTATCCATTCCGATCTCACGCTGGTTCACTATGGATTTTTTGTGCATATGTAAATACTCGATCGGATCTTCCAATGTAATGATATGATGGCTGTATGTTTCGTTGATCCGGTTGATCAACGATGCCAAAGTCGTCGATTTTCCGCTTCCGGTCGGCCCTGTCACCAGTACGAGCCCTCTCTTTTTATTTGTAAGATCAATAACAGACTGTGTCAACCCCAAACTTTCCGGTTTCGGAATCTCCTCGTTGATCAGACGGATGACAAACGCCATGGAACCTCTTTGTTTAAATACATTGACACGAAATCTCCCCTGCCCTGGAACGGAATAAGAAAAATCAGCTTCTCCCGACTTATTAAAATCCGAAATCAGACGCATCGGGATCATCTGTTCTACCAGTGCCTTTGTATCGCTTACCGCCATGACATTACTAGTAAGATTCTTTAACGTTCCATGTACCCTGCATTTGATCGGAACCCCTGCTGAAACGTGAACATCGGAAGCCCCTACTTTCCGTGCCTGGATCAAAATATCATCAAGTGTCATATCCCCCTTCTCCTCCTTCATTTATTTTCACAGCACTTATTCTGCTGCTACTCGTTCCACCTCGGTAATCGACGTGATACCTTTCAGCACCAGTTTTGCAGCACCGAGACGCAGCGTCGTAAGCCCTTCTTTCAATGCTGCGTTTTGTATCTCCTCGGCCCCCCCCCGCGGCTGATAATCTCCCGGAGCGCCGGCGTGATCGGCATGATCTCATATACACCGATTCGTCCCCGGTATCCTGAATTGTTACAATAAGCACATCCGTTCTCCGACGGCTCATAGATCATCGGATTGGAATCCCCGCGCAGATGAAGCCGCAGTTTATCCGTATCCGTCAACTGTTTTTCCACACGGCATTTTGGACAGAGACGCCGCACCAGACGCTGCGCGATGATGCCCACGACAGAATCCGCAACCATATACGGTTCAATCCCCATATCTTCCAAACGCGTGACCGTACTCGCCGCACTGTTCGTATGCAGCGTACTGACAACGAGATGCCCCGTGATCGCCGCCTTCACTGCGATGCTCGCCGTCTCCTCATCTCGGATCTCTCCGATCATGATAATATCCGGATCCTGCCTCAAAATCGAGCGGAGGGCGGACGCAAACGTAAGTCCTGCCTTTTCATTTACCTGTACCTGATTGATCCCGTCCACATCGGCCTCGACCGGATCCTCAACCGTAATGATATTTACTTCCCCGCCGTTCAACTCGTTGAGTACGGTATACAATGTCGTCGACTTTCCGCTTCCGGTCGGCCCCGTAACTAAAATGATCCCATGCGGATGTTTTAATATCCCGTCAAATCGCTTTAATTCTTCCTCCTGAAATCCGAGTTCGCTCTTTTCTTTATTCAATCCTGATTTGGAAGCAATACGCATAACGACTTTTTCTCCAAACGTCGTTGGAAGAGTGGATACACGGAGATCGTATTCCACACGGTTAAAGATTAATGTCATACGGCCGTCCTGCGGCGCTCTCTTTTCCGAAATGTTCATGCCGCTCACGATCTTGATCCGGGCAACGATCGCACTTAAAAGATCTTTCGGATACCGCGTAATCTCCTGCATCGCACCGTCGATGCGGTATCGCACCCGCACTTCGTCTTCTAAAGCTTCGATATGTATATCGCTGGCGCGCTCATTGACCGCCTGCTCAATGATCTTATTAACGAGCAGCACGATCGGAGAATTATCAACCTCGTCGTTTCCTTCCTCTGCCTTATCGCCCTTGAGTTTTTTATCTTTCTCCATACGTTCCTGGGCAAAACTATCTGCCAGCTTCGCAGACTGCTCATTTCCGTAGTACTTTTCGATTGCATACATGACATCCGATGCCGTCGCCGCCATTACTTCGATCTGCATGTTCGTAATAATGGAAAGGTCATCGGCAGCGATGATATCCAACGGGTCCGACATAGCGACCCGGAGTATGTTTGGATTGTTCTCATCCAGTTCAAACGGAACGACCTGATGCTTTCGAACGATATTTTCTGGCAGAAGGGCAATGACCTCCGGCGCCAATTTTGCTTCCCTGATTTTGGCCACCGGAATCTTCATCTGCTGCGCCATCGCTTCAACAATCTCCATCTCATCGGTAAATCTGAGATCGACCAGAAGTTCACCGAGACGCTTCCCTGATTCCTTCTGTTTTCCCAAAGCTTCCATCAGCTGGTCATTTGTAATGACACCAGCCTCCACCAACATATCCCCTAATCTTTTACGAATTCTACCTGCCATAGTAACAAACCTCTATTTTCTTAATTTGTTGTTTTTGCATTCTTCGCTTTCCGGATCTTGATACCAGATGCGATTCCAGCCCCAGCCACCGCCGCAAAAAGGATCAGCCGGACCCCATAATATAAAACTGCTTCTCCTACTGTCATATCCACATACCTCCTAACTTATCGATTTCTATCTCAATGCCTGTTGGCAAGTTCTTTTATCACATCATCCCACGTCAGTCCACATTCTGCCATAAGAACCATCAAATGATAGAGAAAATCCGCGATCTCATACTTCAGTTCCGATGCGTCGGGATTTTTTGCCGCAATGACGATCTCCGTCGCCTCTTCCCCGCATTTTTTTAGGATCTTATCAATCCCTTTCTCAAACAGGTAATTTGTATACGAACCTTCTTTCGGATTCTGTTTTCGGTCCTCGACCGTCGCAAACACTTCATTTAGGATCGTGAGCGGGTTTGTCTGATCATATTCCTTTTTCGCAAGTTCGGTAAAGAAACAACTTCTCGCTCCTGTATGACAAGCTGCCCCGACCTGATGTATTTTTGCCAGGATCGTGTCACAGTCACAATCCAGTTTCAATTCTTTGACATACTGGTAATGGCCCGACGTATCTCCTTTACACCATAGTTCATTCCGACTCCTGCTGTAATAAGTCATTTTCCCTGTCGCACATGTCGATTCATACGATTCTCTGTTCATATACGCAACCATTAACACTTCACTTGTCTTATAATCCTGAACGACACATGGGATCAACCCTTTTTCGTCGGTTTTAAATGCCGAAAAATCCATTGAAGATTCAAACGTGTTCATCTCAATCCCCGCTCGTTTCATGCTCATTTTCACTTTAAATAATTCTTTTCCCAAAAAATGATTGGTAGAAACACCTTTGACAAAAGGGAGTTTTAAAAGATCTTCTAAATCATTTCGAAGCAGACTGTCCCGGATGATCACCGGCTTTCCAAAACGGTTCAGTTTTCTTTCCAGTTCCGAACCGACGTTCACATGTTTTAACAAAAGCGAATCGACCGGAATCTCAAACTGGTCGAATTCACTCCCGGCATCCGCCTCGATCATGACCCGGTCAGAACCAAATCGGGAAATAACCTCAGCAAGCACAGATTCCTCCGGGCACACACTATATCGGATCACAAGCCGCTCTGCTCCGGTATAAAAAGCCTTTTTGGCATCTTCAAAACGGCCGACATACATTCCTGTCATAAAAGGAATATCAATCCTGGCATCCACCTGTTTTAAAACAGCTAGAAACTCTTCCCTCTCCTTTTCTATTTTGGAATAATTATAAATAAATAATTCATCCGCACCTGCAAAACAATATTGTTCTGCCTGCATTAAAATGTTTACCGCCAGCTCATTTTCTCCATTGATAAACGGGATAATCTTTTTGTTTGCCAAACCGCTTCCTCCTTGATCTATGTAATAATCTTACAGATGTTTCTACAAAACCCCTTTCGTAGAAAGAACCCCTTCGATCCGCCTGTCTGTCGCCACTGCCATATCCATCGCCTTTGCGGTGGCCTTAAACATCGCCTCGATGATATGGTGGGTATTCGTTCCTGCCAGCTGTCGGATATGGAGGTTCAACCCAGCACCGGACGCAAATCCCATAAAAAACTCCCGCACCGTTTCCGTTTCCATGTCTCCCAGCCGTTCTGCCGCAAATGACCCGTCAAAGGCAAAATAAGTGCGGCCCGATATGTCCAGCGATGCCAAAACGAGCGCATCATCCATCGGCAGTATAAAAAAACCAAACCGGCCGATCCCTTCTTTTTTCCCGAGCGCCTTCGCAAACGCCTGGCCCAGTACGATCCCCGTATCTTCTACTGTGTGGTGGGCATCGACGTGGATATCTCCCTTTACCGCTATTTTTAAATCGAACAGGCCGTGTCTCGCAAAACCTTCCAGCATATGGTCAAAAAAACCGATCCCCGTATCCACCTCATACGTTCCGGTGCCATCCACCTCTAGTTCGACAGAAATTTCCGTTTCTTTCGTAATCCGCTCACATTTCGCACTTCGACTCAATCTCACCGCTCCAATCAAAACTTCATTATTATCTTATAATTTTATCATGTACTCACCGAAAATGCAAGTCATATAGACTTTTTTTCTTGCCACTCCCGGTACAGGTCGGGACGAAATATTTTCGTACGCTCCAGCGATTTTTCCAGCCTCCACTCCTCGATCTTCGCATGGTGTCCAGAAAGCAGGACTTCGGGAACCTTTCTTCCCAGGATCTCTTCCGGCCTCGTATACTGGGGATGTTCCAATAGTCCATCTGAAAAACTTTCATTCCGCGCGGAATCCTCATTGTTCAGGACCCCCGGCACGAGACGGGATACGGCATCCATGACAGTCATGGCAGGCAGTTCCCCCCCCGTCATCACATAGTCTCCGACCGAGACCGCATCCGTGACGATCTCCTCTAAAACGCGCTCATCGATGCCTTCATAGTGGCCGCACAAAAAAACAAGTTCTTCTTCCCTCGCAAACTCCTCCGCCATCTTCTGGTCAAACACCCGCCCCTGGGGCGTCATATAAATGACCCGCCTCGGCGCATGTCCCAGTTCCCGTACGACCGCCTCATAACAGCGGTATACCGGCTCCGCCTGCATCACCATCCCGGCTCCGCCGCCATACGGGTAATCATCGACCCTCTTGTGCTTATCAAGCGTGTGATCGCGGATATTAAACGTCTCCCACCCGATAATCCCGCTCTCTTTTGCCCTGCCAAGTATGCTCGCGTCCATAATACCCGGAAACATTTCCGGGAACAATGTCATAATCTTGTACTGCATGTCCACTTCCTCACGATCAGTCGAGCAGTCCCGGCATGATATGCGCCACGATCTGCTTGTTTTCCACATCTATTTTTTTGATACAGTCTGGAATCGACGGAAACAGAACTTCCTGGCCATCTTCCATCTCGATGACAAACACATTATTCGCCCCCGTTTCCAACACATCTTTTACGGTGCCGACCGGCGTCCCGTCTTCCTCGGATACCGACGCCCCGATCACATCACAGAAAAAATACTCGCCTTCTTCCAACGGCACGGCGTGTTCTCTCGTCACCATTATGTCACATTTACGAAATTGTTCCACCTCGTTAATGTCGTTAAATTCTTTGAACTTTATAATAACGATATTTTTAAAATATTTGACTCTTTCCACATGGAGCAGGCGTTTTCCCTGTTGAAGCGGATGCTTTTTGACAAGAAACACCTCGTCACAGTCGCCAAACCGTCTCGGATCGTCTGTCGTGGGAAATACCTTTACCTCCCCCCGCAGACCGTGTGTCGTCGTGACAACGCCGATCCTAAGTAAGTCTTCCAAAATCAATACCTCCTTTTATGTTTCAAAAAAGCGCCGCATGTTACGACGCTTTCTTTCCTTTTTCTGCCATCATTTATTGGATGTCCACCAGTATTTTTTTGTCGCTCTTTGAGGCAGAGGCGCGCACAACTGCACGGATCGCTTTCGCGATCTTGCCCTGCTTTCCGATCACTTTTCCCATGTCGTCAGGAGCAACTTTCAGACTCAGGACAATCTCTTTTTCGTTTTCCGTCTCTGTCACGACTACTTCGTCGGGATTGTCCACCAACGCGCTAGCAATCACTTCAAGTAACTGTTTCATACTGCTAACCTCCTTATGATCACACGATTAGCCATGAGCAAAACTCTACACATTCAGTATTTATGCAGGTTTGCGAGGCATGGCAACCTCTTATATCACTCCCAG
>CAJTTQ010000020.1:31879-39788 GCA_910579145.1 uncultured Eubacterium sp. | reverse complement strand
AATACCGCTGTCCTCTTGCAAACCGGAAGAAGGGCTGTTTCTGCGAACATCCCTGCTCTGATTCCAAATACGGAAGAACCGTACATATCCAGCAAAAAGACAATCCAAGGATTTTTAACATACCGCCAAGAGACAGTAAGGAATGGAAATCGGAATACAACAAACGGACATCTGTGGAGAGATCAAATAAACGGGAAAAGATAGATTATAAATTAGAAGACGGCAGGCACCGTTCTTCCAAGATGTGGTACTGCCGCCTCTATGCCATCATGATGCTCCAACACCTTGATGCATGGAAAATGCCAACCCGTATAGACACCATTTTTACATTCTCACGGATTGCCAATACAGAATAATCATACCACAATTTCAAAAAAATGTCATTGGTTTCCAAGGGATAAGTGCGCCCTTTTTTCCACATTTATCTCATATTTTCCCAAAATCCCACAATATTCAGTTGTCAATATGCAAATCTAAGCTAGCTCTTATGAAGCCGAGAGGCTATTCCCAAAGGTTTTCGCCAGATACGCATTTTGTGTCACAAAACGCCATCCGGTCAGTGGCACAGCCCCTGAAACCCCATAATATACCGTTAAATAGCGTAAAATATGAAATCTACATCATTCCTACATCATTTTGGGCATTGTCTACACCATTGCTACACCAAAATGGAGAGAATCTACACCATTTCTACATCACTCCGGCATAACAATAAAAGTAAAAGGACAGAAATTCCAAAACCAGAATCTCTGTCCTTTTAATATATATCTTATTCCAAATATGCACATATCTATACTGGTTGTAATTCTTTTTCCAGTTCAAACACCTGTTCAATAGTAAGACCGGAATACAACGCAATTTCCTCTAATGACAATTTCCCCGCCTCTATCATCCTTAATGCTGATTGTCTTTTCTCCTGCTCTACCCCCTGCTCATATTTCTCCTGATAATTCATCTGCAAAGTCATATAATCCAACCTCCATTTCTCATTCTTTCTGACAGACTGCACTGCCTCATCTAATTCTCTGGTAAAGTCATCCTCCGGTTCCTTACCATCAATAAAATCAAGCAGCTTTTTCATTTCTGGTGTCACATCATCCATTGTACCCTTCGTATTTAAAATAATCTTCGTTGTATCATCTCCAAGACCTAACTCCAAATTTTGAATACAGCGATTTTCAAAGGTATAGATATGTCGCCCTTCACCAAACAAATCAAAGGTACATACAAAAATAATAAAACTGCGTTTCAAGTTTTTGTAATTATCTCCTTTTTCCAAGATATTCAAGTCTATCATTCCTTGATAATATCTTGTTCGTTTGGGAAGGTTTTTATTCTCTGTGGTCTGCATTTCAATATTGTAAACGGTTTCTTTCCCATCTTCTACATAGATATCCAAACGTACACTTTTCGCATCTGCAGAAATATCTATTGTCTCCTGCGACTTCGGATATTCAATGCGGGATATCTTGATGCCAAGTATCCGTTCTAAAAAAGGTTTGCAAAATTTGGGATTTCTCATAATAACACTGAACATGAAATCATCCTTTATTTGCAGTTCCTCAAAAGCTTTCTCCATAATAACAAATCCCCTTTTCTTTACCTCTATTATAATATGTGCCTGTGCAGTTGACAAGCACTGATTTCTACAAATACATCAGTTCCTTCTCCCCTCCAAAGGTCATCTCCATAATCTCAGCAGCAATATCCCCGCTTACCACTCGCATAAGATTATCTTCCATATCCTCTTTTGACAGAAAATTCATATTGCCGTACCAGACAATTTTTTGGTCTAGCACAGCAAAACACTCACAGCCTTCATCCATCAGTTGTATGTCAAATCCCGTATTACGAAGTTGCTCTAACAATTCCATGCGCACTTCACTTTTCCCATATTTATAACTATCCGGATGCCATGTAACAACCGTTACCTTCACTCCTGCCTCCTGACGTTCTTTTAGCAGGGAAATCATCTGGTATACTTTCTTTCTGTTCATCTGGGGACTTGATATGATAATATCTTTTTCTGCTTCCTGCAAATCCCTCTCAAATACTCCAAGATAAGTTTCAAAATCATAAATTGCCCCTGCCGCCTGTTTTTCACCGGAAATATTCGTACATATCTGATACCCAATCTGCTTATAGGCTTTTAATCGTTTCCCATACATCTTATCAAACTTATCAATATGGCTGTCCACATAATCATAGATTACTACATCTTTCTTTCCTTCATAATCCCGGTTCAGCCGCCCCGCATACTGCTCTACAATTCCTTTCCACGAAACCGGTGTTGCCATAATCAGAGTATCCAGTCTCGAATAATCAAATCCCTCCCCTACCATCTGTCCGGTAGCAACCAATATCATGGTTTTATCAGCAGGCACTTCTTCCATCTGCTCACGTATTTCCTGTAATTCTTTTTTCGATTTATCCCCTGATAAAAGAAATATCTTATCTGCATATGCCCGCATTCTTTCGTTTAACAGAGCGGCATGTTCCTTATAACGTGTCAAAACCACAGGCGTCCTGCCACAATCAATACATTTTTTCACATCATCAACAATCTGTTTATTGCGGACTTCATTATCCTTAATCAGCATATAGGCATCATTGATATGCATTTCCTGGCTGCGTGGATATGCCACTCTTGTAAAACGGGGATAAACCAAATGTTCTATCCCCTGCTCCTTTGCCCTGTCTTTCGCTGTGTAGCGGTAACGGATATCCCCCAGCAGCATGTAGCCTATTTTTTCCAGTCCATCACTGCGCATGGGCGTTGCCGTCACTCCATAGACATATTTTGCTTTCACTTCCTGAAGTATTTCTATAACGGTCGATGCTGCTGCATGGTGGCATTCATCCATGATGCATAGCCCATATTCCTGCAGCCTGGAATGAAATTCTCCCTTTTTACACAGCGAACCAACCATGGCAATATCAATGATTCCTGTCGAAGAATCATGTGCTCCATGAATCTTTCCGATTACACTTTTGCGTTTCCTGATTCTGCCTGAAGGAGTCCGATATTCTGGTAATTCTTCCCGTATATCCAAAAAGTCCTGTAACGCATCTACCCACTGCTCCATCAGTGCCGATGATTCCAACAAAATAAGCGTGCTTACTTTTCTTTCTGCAATCAATTTACTGCACACTATCGTCTTTCCAAATGCTGTAGCCGCACTCAGGATACCAGTATCATGCTGCAGCATTTTTTCTACTGCCGGCACCTGTGATTTACGTAATTCACCCTGAAATGTAACATCTATGGATCTCCCAGCCGTTCTTTTGTCTTCTATATGATATTTGATTCCTGCCTCGTCACATCTTTGTATCAATTCATCATACAGCCCTCTTGGTATTCCGATATACCCCTGCTCCTCCCGCCCCATATAAATCGTTCTGGATTCCTGATAATTGGAATAGCCA
This sequence comes from uncultured Eubacterium sp., assembly GCA_910579145.1. Lineage (GTDB taxonomy): Bacteria > Bacillota > Clostridia > Lachnospirales > Lachnospiraceae > Eubacterium_F. The sequence goes on along the minus strand of CAJTTQ010000020.1, from coordinate 36,362 downwards.
ATTCTTTGATTTTTAAAATAAACCGGATTTAAAAAAGCCGCCAAACGTCTTATTCTGTTTTGCAGGCGGTACTTTAAATTTTCCGTGTCCACATAAACCAGATTTGATAGAACGATCTTCATGCTCCCCTGAACATCTTCCTGATAAAATTTTTGCTGGTACTCCCATGGCTTGATTCTTGTTGCTTCATTTTCTATGCCTGACTCAAATGGATTCTCCGGCAGCCAGTTTTTAATACACTCTTCCAGCCTTTCTTTCGACAACCTCTCTGTCTGCATTAAGGCTTTCCACTGGTTCGGATAAGCATTCCAGTTCTCATCAATAAATGCACTATTGCCTTCCCTCAATGCCTGTCCCTGCAACGGCAGAGCAATCAGATTCCCAATACCGCCATCCGGCACATGGTTCTGTGCCGGCAGCATACGGTCATAGTACCGGAAAGATTTCATGTTTACCGTTTCTGCACCTTTATCCAACAAAGCAAAACCAAATTTTCTGGCAAGATTTGCCGGAATCCTCTCTGTAAAAAATATCCACAGATGCGCTCCCCTTCCTGAACGGGAACGCTCTGCCAAAGCATCAATCCCCTGCTCTTTGCAGATTGTCCGTACCGCATCAACTTCCTCTTTCCATTCATTATCGGTATTGGCAAAGTCATCTTCCTCCGCACCCTTTTCGTGGTTGTCAAAATCAAATACGATAAATCGGCAGGTATCATCGGGCAAGAGCGGGTACACGCCAATTACATCAGAAGCATCTTCCTTTTCCCCTTTTAAATGCCTCATAATCTGCGCAGTGTCTAATTTACTATAACTCTGATTTCCGCACTTACTACATTGTATTTTTACTCTGTTTGCTTTTGGGCACACTCCATAATGCCAGAAATTATCACACTGTGGGAAATAGCCTGCTTTTCCGGTCTTTTTATTTACGATCCGTTTCGCATAGACATCTTCCCTGCCCCAGAACCTTGCAAAGAAGTGTCTTGCGGCATTTTCTGTTATGGCGAATGGTAGAATCCGCTTCCCTTGGTCTGGAACAGATACTGCGTCAGCGTTATCTTCTATACAAGAGGAGTAATCAATCCCTGCCTGTTCCAGTAATTTTTTAAGTTGTTGATTCTCTCTTTGAAGGCAATCGACCAACTCACACAGATTTTCCACTTCTACTTCATGGTTTTTATCAGGATTCATCCTACACCTCTTTCTATGCCCTTATTGCTAAATCCTTCTATACTTTCCAATCTCAATTTTCGCCCTTCAAGGTTGCATCACTCTATCCGCATTTTCGTTTTCTGCAGGCATTTATCACGTATTTGAAGTGCAATAATGGGTGAACCCGGATTGCCATCTTCAAATTGCCCTTTTCCTGAGAAACAATCAACATAGCAAATGGTTTTTCCGGTAGCCAATACCTTTTGAAAATAAGGCATTAAATAACACCCCAATAATTTATCTTTAATCAGGGACCAATCATTTTTCACTTTAAAAAAATCACTGTTGTTCTTTGACATATTATCTTCTCCTCCCATTTGTTTACTGCTCTTCCGAAATCAAATCCATGATATCTCCAATGTTGCATTCCAAAACTTTGCATATCTTCATGAGGACTTCCATACTGACAGTTTTACCTTTTGAAAGTTTTGTGATAGATGCCCAGCTAATTCCAGCTGCTGCCTGCAGGTCTTTTTTCTTCATATCCTTATCTATTAGCAACTTCCATAACTTCTTGTAACTCACTTGCATGATTTCATTACCTCTGTTTTACAAATTATACTATTTACCTTGTTATCTTTTAGCATATCATATTCATACTGCTTTCTCAATGTTTTTCTTTATGAATGCACGAATTTCCATCAAACTATATAGATTAATTCTTCCGTTTAAAAATATTGCTCATTATTTCTTTTTCTACATAATCCATTTAACTTCCAAAATACCCACAAAAATTGGGGCAGTTTCCCGCCCCATGCAGCATCACACATATATCATTTCCCTCTGCACAATCTCCTCTGCCGTAACCCTGACATTATTCATGAGCCCAACCCACTTCATCTGATTGGCAGCTTTTAGTTCCTCCGTAATCCCTGTACCTGCTTTCATCTGCTCTACCAGCAATTCCACACTTGCATGGCATTCTTTGTCCACCTCATGCAGATATTCATTCAGTTTCCCATCCAGCAACAGCCGGATATACTCCCTTCTGCAGTTTGTCAGCAGATACTCCCACCGCATCATCCCGTATTTCCCTATGTTGTAGTGTGTTCCCTCCGGTAGCCTTACAGCCGGATAATAGCATCCGTTTTTTGCCAGATGGTATACAATTCCGTTTTCTTCCATAACCTCTGCCAGTTCTTTCTCCATAATCTGCCCCCTGTCCATATGTACGGATAAAAAAAGACATTTGCCTCTCTTTATCCATTTCATGACCTCTGCCTATGCTAATACCAGCAACACGATTTTTGCCACACTCCCGGTTAAAAGCAGAGCAGTTCCCATTACTGCCAAAATCAGTTTCAAAATGTGTATTCCCATCCATACCGTGACTTTAAGCACCCCGCACATAAAACGGAAAGTGCCGTTGATTCCCTGTTTTAACATGCCCTCCCTCCATTCTAACTGCTGCTCCAGTCCATGATTTTGTCCATGACATCCGGCATTCCACTTATATCTGCCACCTCATCTTCCATAACATTCCCCGTTTCTGGCTTACTGACAGAAGATGACACCATAAACGGCTGCCCTGCCATCCTGCCGCCAATCAAAATACGGAGAATCTCCCCCAATAATTCTTCTTTGCACTCCTGCCTATACTGTTCCAACTGCTGTTCCACAAATTCCTTGGCGTCCCATTTATCCTCTTTGGTATCATTGTTGTCTTCTAATGCATCAAAATACATCTCCAGTGCATCCATGACAATCTGATTCTTTGCTTTGCCGCCGGTCAGTTTTTCATCCTCAAATTTTTTCAGCAGTCTTACATGCTGCTCTTTCTTAAAGGAAAACCGCACCGTAAATGCACGGAACAAATCCCCACTCGCCATTCCATCCCTCCTCGTCTAATTTTGTTGTAAATTGTTTCATTGCAAAAAATAATAGGACAAAATCATCTGCAACCCCTTGATTTTACTGGGTTTCTTCTGACTTGCCCCTATTATAACACGGTCATCGTGCAGTGTTCGAACGTCACGTTTTCACAATACCACGCCAGATACTCCCCTTTTACCACACTGTCCCTCACCACGACATTTTTTGCATGCCAGAACGCATCTTTTGTATCAAAATAACAGTGTTCAAACACTGAGTTCTCGATGTACTGAAAGGAATATTTCCCTTTCAGCGATACATTGCTAAACGTCAGGTCATCCGAGCGCATCATGAAATATTCGCTTTCCACGGAACAGTTTTCCATCTCCATCTGATGCACGGACCAGCCGAACTCGGGCGAAACCACATCACATCCGATCATCCTGACCTGGCTGCATTCACGCAGCGCCTTGATCCCGTGAAGTTTCGTATGCGCGATCTCAAGATCTTTTGAATACCACAACGCCGCACGGCAGAGCTTTGTCAGCTCGGAACCGGTCATTTTCATATGGTCATTGTGCCAGAATGGGTAGCGGAGGTTAAAAAAACAGTCCTCGGCTGTGACATTCCCGCACTCCTTCAATGCGCTTTCCCCGTCTGCCGTCCCATCAAAGGAACAATGCCTCAGTATGATCCCATTGCTTCCATATAACGCCCGCTCTTTATCAAATGTTTGGTTTATGATCGTTTTCATGATCGAATTCCCCCTTTTTATCAAGAAATACCTTTTTCATAATTTCATCTTCTGCATTTACTATAACGTGTTTTTTCATTTATAGCAAATACTTATATTGAATACACATCCATGCTTGACAACTATATGATGTCTTTGTTATAGTGTTTTTAGGAAGTTTCAATGTTTAGACATGAACGGATACGCTGACGAAAACGAAAGCCGCGGAATATCCTGACCGGACTTCACCGCGCAGAAAGAAGGGACATCATGGAATTAAGGGTTTTGCAGTATTTTCTCGCCGTAACAAGGGAGCAGAGCATTTCCGGAGCCGCCGAATCCCTGCACCTCTCCCAGCCGACACTCTCCCGGCAGTTAAAAGACATGGAAGAGGAACTGGGCAAGCAGCTGATGATCCGCGGGAACCGCAGGATCACTTTGACGGAAGAAGGCATGATCCTCCGCAAACGCGCAGAAGAGATACTGGATCTAGTACAAAAAACAGAGCAGGAGATCACCATCTCAAACGACATCATCGGTGGCGAAATCTATATCGGTTCCGGAGAGTCCGATACGGTATCCCTGATCGCCAGAGCAGCAAAGAAACTCCAGATAGAGCACCCGGACATCCATTTTCACATTTCCAGCGGCGATACGTCCGATATATTAGAGCGCCTGGACAAGGGACTGATCGATTTCGGACTTATTTACGACGCCGTCGATA
>CAJTTQ010000020.1:0-31869 GCA_910579145.1 uncultured Eubacterium sp. | reverse complement strand
CCAAATATGAATACATGAAGCTGCCTATGAAAGATCATTATGGGATCCTCATGAAAAAAAATGACCCCCTGGCAGAAAAAAAATCCATCTGCCCGGAGGATTTATGGGATAAACCGCTGATCTTTAACCGAAATACAAAGGACGGCGGACTGCTGACGTCATGGCTCGGCAAAAGCCTTGCCGAAATCCATGTGGCCGCCACCTATAATCTTCTGTACAATGCCTCCCTTATGGTAAAAGAGGGACTTGGCTATTCGTTTGCCCTTGACAAGATCATCAACACGACCGGAGACAGCACCCTCTGCTATGTTCCCTGTGAGCCGGAGCTGACAGCAGGAATGAGCCTCTTATGGAAAAAGTATCAGATCTTCCCCAAGGCGGCAGAAAAATTTTTGGATACGATGCAGAAAGAGATCACTTCCCTTTACCGGGAAACAGAAAACCGGTACACGGTATCATAATGTTCCCTGTGATAGTACGCGGCCTCACCGCTGTCCTGATTATATACTATACTCCATTCCGTCGTCTCAGGCGTCCCAAAATTGTGTTTGCTCACGCGGTCAAGTGCATCACGTACGCCATCCATGCTCAGCGTGTCATTGTTTTTTAATACATCCATCAGCATGTCATAACGGGTATGGGACTGCTCGGTGCCTATCCCCTGTTTCTCTCCCGCCGCCAAATAAAAATTCGTGACGACAGGCGTATCGGTGACAACCATCTGGTCATCCACATATTCCACTGCCACGCTCCGCCCGCTCGTATCCGAGAGGGCAAAATGTATCATCATGTTCATGGAGGCATGCAGGTCATACTGTTTCAAAAGCGCCAGCGCCTCGTCCACATCTGCTGCCTGTTTTAGTAACAGCCGGACTGCCGTAGTCGTAGTAAGCCCTGCCTTGCCGGTCTTCTGGTCGATCGTGTCGGAATCCTCGATCATATTGACCGAAACGCACAATCCCTTTTCATTCATGCCGTCCAACGGCGCATACAGCGCGGCCATCACTTTGATCCGATCCGGCAGCTGCTCCAGATCCATCCCCACCCCCACGCGGATAAAATCCATGTTTACCGTAGACAGCGAGGCGTACCCTTCCTCCGGCACCGACTGGACGACAAGCGCCTCACACCGGTTCCAGTCAAAATTCCTGCCAAACAAATGCTCCCCCTCCGGGCTCCTCACCGACAACGTACTGCACCCAAAGATGTCACCGAAAAAGGATAGACCGGGAACGGATGACAACATCTGCTCCGTCAGATACCGCATGACCTCTTGATCCGAAGAGGCACCGCCCTGCTCTAAAAAATCTTGAAACCCGTCATCTCCCTCATATTTTACCGCCGATAACCCGTCGGCCAGTGACACGATTTCGGATGTTAGTGTGATCACGTTCTCTTTTCCATTCCTGCTCCCATTCTTTTTTTGATCTGCCAGCTGTTCCGATTCTGTTAGTGTTCTGGTGCTGTTACAGCCTGATATGGCAAAGAGAAGCAACATTATGACGAAAAGGCGAAGCACAATCTTTTTCTCCTTTTTCCGCATCCACATATTTTTACGATTTTGCATCCTCTTCCCCCCTTCCGCCGCACAGGCGGCTGCTCTTCTCGATCTGATAGATCAAGTAATCCAGACAGTCGATTTCTTTCTGCCTGCCATGAAGTTCATCCAGTAAATGCTTTCTGTGATGAGACAGGATATTCAGCCCGCCCTTCGTATCACCTGCCTGATCGCATAATAAAAAACGGCTGATGGTGTCCTCACTGCATCCGGCATCCCGCATATTCTGAATCGTCCGTTCCCGTTTCCCGTTTGGATACATACTGATTCACTTCCATTTCCATAAATCTAAGTGTTGATCGTTACTTTTTTCAAATCCAGTATAACATTGCGTTTTTTTGATAGCAAATACTTATATCAAATATTTATATATAGAGAAAAAGCATAGTCTAATATTCCAGTACAAAAAAGTTTTCATTTTCCGAACGCGGATAACAAACTCCCATCTCCCTATTGAAATCCCATTTCCATTGATGTATAATTTCCATATAAAACCCCGTGTACTGATACACGAACAAAATAAGGGGGGATTCCTATGAGTCTTGCGATCCACGGAGTGGGAGCCTATGATACTTTTTATCCTGTTTATAACGCCAATCCGGTGTCTCCGGTCACAGGAGCAGACCGGATCATGCGCGGCGGCGAGGACCCCGTCCGCACGGATAAAACAAACGGTACGGAAGCTGCCACGTCCGGCAGAAAAGTCGAAAAAGGCGAATGCCAGACATGCAAAAACCGAAAATACGTAGATGGTTCGAATGAAAACGATGTCTCCTTTAAAACGCCGGGCCACATTGATCCCGGAAATGCGGCATCTACCGTAATGGCGCACGAAAAGCAGCATGTGGCCAATGCGGTTGCTGAGGGAAGTAAGCCAAACAAACAGCTCGTTTCCGCCACCGTCACGCTCCACACTTCGGTATGTCCGGAATGCGGCCGCGTATATGTTTCGGGCGGCACGACCCATACGACGATGCGTACGACGAAGGCTTTAAATCCTTATGCGAAACTGCAGCGGGATATGAACCGCAATCTTCTGGCAGGCATGAATTTTGATATGAGCGCATGATACCTGGCTTTTTGCAGCATGCCGGGCCTTTCGCATGAAACCGACCACATTATTTAGAAAAGAGGGAAACAAACTATGTCAATGGAAATTCCATACAAAATCTATCTGGAAGAAAAGGAGATGCCGGCCCAGTGGTATAACGTACGTGCCGATATGAAAAACAAACCGGCTCCGCTCTTAAATCCGGGGACAATGAAACCGATCACGTTAGACGAATTAACACCCGTATTCTGCGAAGAACTGGCCAGACAGGAACTGGACGATACGACACCGTATATTGATATACCGGAAGAAATACGGAACTTTTATAAAATGTACCGGCCTTCCCCGCTCACGAGGGCGTACTGTCTGGAAAAAGCGCTGGACACGCCGGCACATATCTACTACAAATTTGAAGGAAATAATACTTCGGGCAGCCACAAACTCAACTCGGCCATCGCCCAGGCTTACTACGCGAAGCAGGAGGGCTTAAAAGGCGTGACGACCGAAACCGGTGCCGGGCAGTGGGGTACGGCTCTCTCGATGGCATGTTCCTATTTTGATCTGGACTGCCAGGTCTATATGGTAAAAGTTTCCTACGAGCAGAAACCGTTCCGGCGCGAAGTGATGCGGACGTATGGAGCAAAAGTTACACCGTCGCCGTCGATGGATACGAACGTCGGCCGGAAGATCAATGAGGAATTTCCAGGGACGACCGGGAGTCTTGGCTGCGCCATTTCGGAAGCGGTAGAAGCGGCCACGACGCAGGACGGATACCGCTATGTACTGGGCTCCGTTCTCTCCCAGGTTCTCCTTCACCAGTCGATCATCGGCTTAGAAACGAAAACAGCATTGGACAAATACGGGATCAAAGCGGATATGATCATCGGCTGCGCCGGGGGAGGTTCCAATCTCGGCGGACTGATCTCCCCATTTGCCGGGGAAATCCTCCGCGGTGAGGCGGATTATCAGATCATTGCGGTCGAGCCGGCTTCCTGCCCGTCCCTGACGCGCGGCAGCTACCGTTACGATTTCTGTGACACGGGAAAAGTCTGCCCGCTCGCGAAAATGTACACGCTCGGAAGCGGTTTCATACCGTCTGCCAACCATGCGGGCGGACTCCGTTATCACGGCATGAGTTCCGTCGTATCCCAGTTGTACGAAGACGGATACGTGGAAGCAAGGAGTGTCGGACAGACGGACGTATTCCAGGCCGCACAGCAGTTTGCAAAAGTCGAGGGGATCCTTCCGGCGCCGGAGAGCAGCCACGCGATCCGGGTAGCGATCGACGAAGCGCTTAAATGCAAGCAGACGGGTGAAGCAAAAAATATCGTATTCGGACTTACCGGAACCGGCTATTTTGATATGGTCGCTTACCAGAAATTCAACGACGGTGACATGACCGATTACATTCCGACGGACGCCGAGATCGAATCCAGCCTTGCCAAACTGCCAACAATATAAATGATGTACTGACGCTACGGAATGGAGATTTATCATGTCGATCAAGAATACAAAATCAAAGAAAAAACATCCGATACTGAAACGTCTTTTACTGTCGGGGGGTGCTCTCGCACTCCTCGGCTGTTTGTGCGTCCTGGGTTTAAATCTTTGGGTCACGATAAGTACTTCGGGACAGATCCTCAGGCTTTCAGAAGAAGATCCCCTCGACGACAACGAGAAGAACCATGACTGTATCGTGATCCTTGGCGCCGGCCTGCGCGGGAATGAACCATCTCCGATGCTGAGAGACCGGCTCGACAAGGGCATCTCCTGTTATCAAAACGGACTTGCCCCAAAAATCCTGATGAGCGGAGACCACGGGCGGGACGGATATAACGAAGTACAGGTCATGAAGCAGTACGCGGTAAACGCCGGCGTCCCCTCGCAGGATATCTTCATGGATCACGCCGGTTTTTCCACCTACGACAGCATGGTGCGCGCCCATGATATATTCGGCCTGAAAAATCCGGTCATCGTCACGCAGGAATATCATATTTACCGCGCCTTATTCATCGGCAGCCGCGTCGGACTTGACTGCACTGGTATCCCGACCGATTTTTATAAGTATGGCGGACAGCCTTACCGCACATTTCGCGAATATATCGCAAGATGTAAAGATGTCGGTACAGTACTGCTCGGCACGGAACCGGTTACCCGCGGCGAACCGATCTCCATTACCGGAAACGGCGACGTCACAAACGAACAATGATCCGCAAAAAAACGAAGCCCTACTCAGCTAGATCTCATCAAGCTTCGTAAGGCTCCGCCTCTCTCACATGTTATCCTTCCCGATGGAAAATACGGCGAAGGAAATTATAGAGTCCTGGTTTGTAAACGCTGCCATCGTGACCGCCCGGTAACTCAAAGTAAATATGAGGTACACCGTTAGCCGTCAGCGCGTCGTGATAGTCCTTCGGGAACTGTTTTACCGTACCATCGGTCGTTCCCTTCACGATCATGACGAGCGTATCGTCCATATAAGGTTCCTGAAGTGTAAATGTTTCCGGAGTAAAGAGCCCTGTCTCATTCACACCATTATCGCTGTGGGTGAAAATACCAGGCGCCGGACAAAAAGCACCGACATAGCGGAATGTATCCTGCAGTGTAAAGCCGATGTGCAGCGTCACACGCCCTCCCATGGAAAATCCGCAGATCGCTGTATTTTCCCGTCCTGTCAGCGTCGAATAGTGCTCATTGATATAAGGCATCAAACATTCTTTCAGATCGTTGAGGAAGTTATTGTAGGCGGCGTAGTGCTCCACGTTAAATCCATTGTTTCCGCCCACCGATCCTCCGGTTTCATTCGCGCACGCATTCGGAAATACCGCGATCATTTCTTCCGCGTCGCCATTGGCCATCGCGTTCCAAAATACGTTCTGCACCTTTTCCCCATACATCGTAGTCTCATTTCCAAAAATACCGTGCTGCATGTACACGACTGGATACTTCTTATCCGCGCTGTAATCTTTCGGCAGAACGACTTTTGCCTTCCTCGTGACAGTGGCACCCTCTTTGATCACCGTCGATTCATAGGTGATATCTTCTACCGTTCCCTCGTTCTCCTTGATGACTTTAGAAAAATCATCTGGAACGTCGGAATTCGTGTCCTCAATATACGGTCCGATCGGTTTCATGGTCGATGCCGGCGTCGGTGGTACGGTCGGCTCACTTGTCGGTTCGATCGTCGGCTGTGTCGTCGGTTCGATCGTCGGGGAAGCAGATGCCGGCGCTGCGGAAGGTACGGCCGGAGGAGCCGAAACAATCGGCGCTGCCGGAGTCTGTACTGGAACCTTACTCGTCTCTTTCGCCTTGATCTGAACAGTTACCTTACCTAATTTCCGGGTCTTTTTCTTCAGCTTTTCCGTCACGGTAATGCTCACCTTTCCCGCTTTTTTCGCTGTAATGACACCGCTTTTTGAAACCGATGCCTTTTTCTTGGAAGAGGAGACGAAACGGTAAACGGCCTTTTTATTCCGGTTTGTTATCGTGATCTTCTTCTTTTTTCCCACTTCCATAGACACTTTCTTTGTTTTCAGCTTTGCCTTTTTCGCTGCCTGCGAATAGCTGCCTGAAAATCCTGAGCAGATGACCCCCGTCGCAAGTACGACGCACAGGGACTTTCCTGCTATCTTTTTAAACATAGCGATTCCTCCTTCTTGCCAACTGGCTTTCTCTTATTGAGTAACAAAAGATCTAAATGATATTTATGACCTTACTATCATTATAGATGAAACCACTTTATTGTCAAGGCCAGTGTGCTGTTTTATACTCCTTCGATACGTGTCACTTATTCGGAAGCGACGTCCCGTCGTGAAAACTCCCCCTCGGGTCATTATCCGCCAGCGGATATTTTTTTTGTTCCGGGATCTTCTCTTTCCATCCGAGAAAATATGCCGTCACGCGGCTGATCGTATTCTTGATCTTGTATTTCAGCTGCCTTCCATCTTTTGTATAGGAGGTAAACATGATCTCATTCGGGAATTTCTTCCCGATATAGCGCACAAAAGAGGACGTAATGCCATCCGGGAGCGACCTTTCATAAAGATCCGGCGCGCCAAAAAGGTGCAGGATCTCATGCGCGAACGTAGCGGCCCCCGTTTCCTGATAGCCGTCACTGGAAAACATCGAAGAACACTCATAAAAATCTTTGTCCTTTTCTTCTACACAGTGGGGTAACGTGTAACTGACTCCAGATTTATTTATATGAAGAAGGAATCCCACACTGTCGGTCTTATATTTCTTACGGATCTCCTCCACATAAATACTTTCATCGATGAATTTCTGGATCTTTTTATTCAATTTCAGATGGGATCGGTCCGTTACTTTCATATCCGTCTCAAACGTATAACAGAGTTTTTTATTTTTCTCCGTGCTTACGATCAAGTTCGCCTTTTTCCCGTATCTTTTCGCCTGACTGCTAAGATATTTTGCCGCGGCCCTTACCTTTTTGCCCGTCTCCTTTTTCTCCTTTTTTGTCCATTTTGTTTGCTTATCCTTGACAAAGATGCTTACCAGCACCGATTTCCCTTCGAGCACACCGGCGCTTCCGAGCGGACTCTCTTTCCAGACTTCTTCCGGCATTTCCCCCGGTTTCCACGTCTCCTCCGGCATCGTCTCCTTCTCCCACTTCTCCTGCGGCGTCATCCCCTCTGGCGCCGGAGAAGGCTCCGAGACGACAGCCGCCTGCACCGCCTGGGTTCCTCCCCCGAAGTTCCCTTCCATATTTGATACGGCCACAATAACTGCCAGCATCAGGCTTATCCCCTTGATCCGTACCTTACTCGGAACCTTTTTTTCATTCTGTAACGACATTTCTCTTAACTCCTTTCAACCAACTCACAATATTCTCATACACTTCATCCGCGCATCGTCTCCTGGCCTCGCAGGTCGCCCACGCCATATGAGGTGTCACAACCAGCTTTTTACTGTCCTGGATCTTTAGCAGCGGGTCATCCGGTTCCGGCGGTTCCTGTTCCAACACATCGATACCTGCCCCGGCTATTTTGCCCGAGACAATGGCATCTGCCAGCGCCGCCTGGTCTACGATGGGACCCCGGCCCAGATTCAGGAGGACGGCATCCTTTTTCATCCGGTCAAACGCTGAGGCATCAAACAATTTCTCTGTCGCCGCATGGAGCGGCGCATGGATGGAAATAATATTCGACGTTTTCAAAAGCGTATTAAAATCCAGACGGGGATACGAAGTATTCCCATTCCTTCCAGATGTCGAATAATACACGACATGGCAGCCGAACGCCGTCGCGATCTGCGCCACCTTGCGCCCGATCTCACCAAGTCCGACGATCCCCCAAATCTTACCCGCCAGTTCATGGAACGGCTGCGCAAAATGGCAGAACATATCGCTTCCGGCATACTCACCGCTTTTTACAAACGAATCGTAATACGCCAGCTTTTCATACACATAAAACAAGAGAGCAAACGTATGCTGCGCGACCGACATCGTCGAATATCCCTTTACATTCGCCACCGTGATGCCCCTGCCGTTCACATAGGGAAAATCGACGACATTCGTTCCGGTCGCCGTAAGACATATCAATTTCACACGTTCTGCCGATTTTAAAAGCGCTTCATTCATCAGAACCTTATTGGCAATGACGATGTCCGCATCGCGAATCCTAGCCGCGTCTTCCGACGGCTCCGACGTTCCGTACACCGTCACTTCCCCCAGACGGTCAAACATGGACAGATCGATGTCCCTGCCAAGATTATCCGCTTCCATAAATACGATCTTCATACCCTCATTTCCCTTTCCTGAATCAAACATTTACCCTGCTCTTTTTATTCTACTATTTTTTCAAGCACGAAACAACACCCTTTTTTTGTTATTTTTCGCACTTTTATTCCCGAAAAAAACACTGGACAACAAAAGGGAATATGTATATAATATAAAGTTAGGAAAGAAATAAGCACTTTTTACACCGAGGAGGTACATCATGAATCAATACAGTCAGAAAAGCAAAGAAGAATTATTGGCATTGAAAGCGGAATTGGAAGCCAGATATGAAGAAAAAAAAGCGTTAAACTTACAACTTGACATGTCAAGAGGAAAACCGGGCACGAGTCAGCTTAACATATCGATGGGCATTATGGATACTCTTTCATCTGACTCCTCGCTTTTAGCAAGTGACGGCACAGACTGCCGCAACTACGGGGGACTGGACGGAATCCCGGAAGCCAGGCAGTTGATGGCGGAGATGATGGGAACGCTTCCCGAACATGTCATTGTTTTTGGAAACGCGAGCCTTACGATCATGTATGACGCGATTTCCCGCTCTTATACGCACGGTGTCCTCGGCAGCACTCCCTGGTGTAAACTGGATCAAATAAAATTTTTATGCCCCGTTCCCGGTTATGACAGGCATTTTGCCATCACCGAGCGTTTTGGCATCGAAATGATCAATATCCCGATGAACGAGGACGGCCCGGACATGGATCTGGTCGAGGAGCTGGTAAGTTCCGACGCGGCGATCAAGGGAATCTGGTGCGTACCGAAATATTCAAATCCGCAGGGCGTCTGCTACAGCGATGAAACGGTACGGCGTTTCGCGAACCTCAAACCGGCGGCAGACGATTTCCGGATCTACTGGGACAACGCCTATGCGATCCATCACCTTTACGAAGAGGAGCAGCCGGAAATTTTAGATATTATCAGCGAATGTGAAAAAGCGGGAAATCCTGATCTGGTGTACGAATTTGCGTCCACCTCAAAAGTAAGTTTTTCCGGGGCCGGCATCGCCGCCCTTGCCACATCTCCCGCAAATCTGCAAGACGTGAAAAAACAGCTTACGATCCAGACGATCGGCTATGATAAGTTAAACCAGCTGCGCCACGCCCGTTTCTTTAAAAACCTCGACGGCCTGAAAGCGCATATGAAAAAACATGCCAACGAAATGCGGCCCAAATTCGAAATTGTTTTGGACATATTAGAGAGAGAACTGTCGGGCACGGGAACCGGAACATGGACGAAACCGCTTGGCGGATATTTCATTTCCTTTGATTCGATGGAGGGATGCGCCAAAAAGATCGTTGAAAAATGTAAGGAAGCCGGCGTCGTTCTCACAAACGCAGGAGCCACATTCCCTTATGGAAAAGATCCAAAAGACACGAATATAAGGATCGCTCCTTCCTTCCCCACACCGGAAGAGATGGCGCAGGCTACCGAATTATTTACCCTCTGTGTCAAACTGGTAAGCATTGAGAAATTGTTGGCAGAATAAAAGAAATTTTCATCCGATAAAAAGAAATCCGCGCGCCGGGTTTCTTTTTTCTTTCCGATGCAACACTTTCCTCCGCCAAACACTCTTATATATAGAAACCCTGAAAACTACCGGTAACGAAAGGGAGAAATGAATGAAAAAAGACATACCAAAACTTGTAGCACAGGCCAAAAACGGTGACGCTCACGCCTTTGCCCTGCTCTACGAAGACATTTACAAAGACCTGTACCGTTTCGCCTTCTGTATGATGAAACAGGCAGAACAGGCCGAGGACGCCGTAAGCAGCGCCGTCCTCCACGCATACGAGCACCTACATAAGCTGCGGAAAAACACATCGTTCCGCAGCTGGATGTTCCAGATCACTGCCAATGAGTGCAAAAAGCAATTACGCCTCCAGTCGAAAGTATTTCCCCATCCAGCGGATGAAGTACTGGAAACAGCGTCCTACGCCGTCGATTACGAGGGGAAATTTTTCCTCAAACAGGCGATGGCCCTCTTAGAGGAAACCGAACGGCTCATTGTAGGGTTAAACATATTCGGCGGATACAACAGCAGGGAAATCGCCAGATACCTGCACAAAAAAGAAGGGACAGTCCGTTCCTCCAAAAGCCGGGCCCTGGAAAAGATGAGAACCTTTCTTGACGGAGCAGATGCAGATTGATCCACTACAAAAACGAAACGAAAGTTTCGAGAAATGAGGTATAATTATGGATGAAAAATGGAAAAAAATGAGTGAACAGATCCCTGTTCCCGACTCGTTACAACCAGATAACATAGAAAAAATGCTCAGACAGAAACAAAAGGAGCGGCCGGCGCTTCACGCAGGCAGGCTGGCAAACCGCATCGCTGGCGCCGCTGCCGCCCTTCTCCTCATACTGCTGGCCGCAAATATCCTGCACGGCATGGTCTCTTCACCGGAAAAAAACGCCGAACAGGTCGCCTCCAGGGGCGATACTTCCCAGGAAAATCCCTCCGGCGAAAACGCCTCATCCGGTACCGATCAGGACAAAACGTCCGATGTGCCCGAAATAGAGGAAACGTCGGAACAGACGATGCCTCACACGAGTTACGCCAAACTGGAGAAAGCCATCTCTGACCACTTCTCCGAAATTTCCTACGGAAGTGCCACAAAAGATGCCGCTATACCTGACTACGGGATGGCAGAGCAATACACGAACGGAAGTCGAAACAGCGAAATTGCTTCCCGGGAAGAGATCGCCTCCGAAGCAGACGCTTCCATGGATACCGCGAAACAGGACGACTACACGAAGACCGACCTTCAGGTACAGGGCGTCGACGAGGGCGACATCGTAAAGACAGACGGCACCTATATTTACAGCTGTACCGAAAACGCCGGCGGAAGCCGCATCAATATTTACCGCGCGGACGGCCAAAACACCGAAAAAGTATCAAAGATTTCGATACCAAAAACCTCGGTGGATGAGATGTATCTCGACCAGAACTACCTGGTCACGGTCGGCACCTCATGGGACGACGGAACTGACAGCCTCTCCGGCAGTTCCTCGTCGTCGCAGAAACAGGCATACTACGATCTCGCCTACCGTAACGGGGATACCTGCATCTCCATCTACGACCTGACAGATGAAAAACACCCAAAACGCCTGTCCGAGAAAACACAGTCCGGCTCCTACTATACATCAAGGAAAAACGGCAATTATGTGTACACCCTGTCCAAAATGTACACCGAACCCGTCAAAGATAAGGATGACAAGCGCTCTTTCGTCCCCTCGGCCGACGGAAATGTGCTGCCGGAAGAGCACCTGTATCTTCCCGACCACGTCGCCTCGAACTGCTATCTCGTACTGACAGCCCTCGACGTCACGAACGGAGAGGAATTTAGCGACAGCCTTTCCGTACTCGGCGGCGGAGACATCTGCTATGTGAGCGAAAAACATATTTTCGTGGCCACCGGCCTTTTTGACAGCGGGACCAAAACATCCATCAGCAAATACGGCTACGAAAACGGGAAACTAAAAGCGCTTACTTCGGAAACGTTTAACGGCATGCTGCACGACCAGTTTTCGATGGACGAATATGACGATACACTGCGCTTCGTTGCCACGACCTACCACTCAAACGGCGCCACGTCAAACGGCCTGTACGTACTTGACAAAAATCTGAGCATGATCGGAAGCGTTGACAACCTCGCCAAAGACGAAGAAATCTATTCGGCCCGGTTTTTAGGCACCCGCGCCTATTTCGTCACCTACCGCAATACAGACCCCGTGTTTTTAGCCGACCTCACCGACCCAGCCCATCCAGTCATCAAAGATAAACTGAAGATCCCCGGCTTTTCCGAGTACCTGCACACGTATGGGGATGACCTCCTTCTGGGGATTGGGAGCAACCAGATGAAAAATGGGAGCATGCAGGTAAAACTGTCGATGTTTGACATTTCCTCCGACTCTTCCGTCACGGAAAACCACAAAAAACTGCTGGAAAAGGAGACGAACAGCATAGCCGGAAATAACCACAAAGCCGTGCTCGTAGACAAAGAACGGAACCGTATCGGACTGTGTGTATACTCCTTCCGGGACGATAACAGAAGCGGGGACGGAGGCTATTCATACCGCATTTATTCCTACGATGACAAAGGGTTTCACGCCATCGCCAAACTCCGGCCAAAAGATTTGAGCATGTCAGCCAGGGGACTGTTCATCGGCGATTATTTCTACTTAGTCGATGACATCGCCGGAAGTTCCGGCATCCATGTTTACGATGCCGATACATTTAAAAAAGTGTAAATGGGGCGGTTGAGAAACGCGCACCTCTCAAGAATGGCTCTGCCATTCTTTGGCTCCGCATACTTTGCTCCGCGCAAGACGGGCTGCCCCCTGACAAACAGAGGGCAGCCCGTCATTTCACTCGCTAATGTGTATCCGTTCTATGGTTCCACATATTTTTCCTCACTACGCAATTCCGGCCCCGCAAACTTTGCCTGATCTTCCTCTGTAATATGTACGCTCTCCCCATTGACATGCTTAAACCGTTTCAATTCCTCATCGCTGTCCCCGCGGTAAAAGACCGCGTAACAGATCCAATCGGAATCCCTATCCCCCACATAAGCACCTGTATCATCTTGTTCAGAATGCAGGCACAGTTTGACATAGTCCAAAACTTCCAGCATATCGTCCTCTGACATATTCTTATTTACATTAACAGACAAAGTGAATATTTCTACTCCTTCATCCACATCTCCTGACCATTCGCTATATCGCTCTTCCCATGCCCCTTCTTTGTACATATCCCTCGCTTTATGTTCTTTTATCATTTCCGAAGAATCTCTCGTACCGCACCCGACAAAAAGAATAGCCGCCAAAAATCCAACCATCAGAATCCCCTTCATATTTCTCATCACACATCCTCCTCGTCATCTACTTTTTCAATTTTCTGCCATCCAGAAGAAAACAGATCAGCAGGATGGCCGTTCCAAGCCCCACGGTAACAGCAAACGCTTTCCCGACATCGACCGGCACGATCCGTATTTCATCCAGCCGCCGGGAAATCGCGCCTAGCAGTAACAATCCTGTGCCAAAACCGATCCCCGCAATCAGATAAAAGCGTTTGCCGATCTCCAGCCGCTGCCAGACGCTCCGGTATCCGCATAGTTTCCACACAAGAAACAGACTCCTGCGGAAACGGAACCAGATGAGTGTCACCAACACCGTGCTCAGCGAAAAACTGAGCAGGATCATGACATACATCGTATCCATAATGACATTGGCGGAAAAAAAACGTTCGCGAAACGTGGTTTCCCTGTCCTTCGTCAGTTTGATCCTCACCTGCGAGGGAAACGGTATTTTGTCATACAGATCCTGACTGATCTTCTGGATATCGTCCTCCCCGGCATCGAGAATGTAGTCGTTTTCCAGGCCGATCATCCTGACCACCGACTTAAAATCGAGAAGCATCATATAGTTGACCCGGCTTTCCTCTTCCATGCCGATGATCCCGATCACTTCAAATTCCTGCTCCCCAAACGTGTAATAACGCTTACCTCCCCGGTCCACGATATCGTTTGTAAAATGGCTGCCGAGCACGATCTTCGGTTCATCCGTCCATGAGGTCTCGAAGTCAAAATACTGTCCCCAGATCACCGGTATATCCCCGCTCCCTCCCTGGTGGCAGATCCCCCTCACGGAGTACTCGGAATCTTTTACCGGCAGATACACGGAAAAGCTGTCATAGTCCGAGGCCAGCTGCACAACGATCTGTTCCCATTGTTCCACGCCCTCTCCCCCTGTCACGCTGAAACTCCGCTGATTCCCGGAGTACAGTTCATATTTGTTGATCCGGTTCATTCTCTCCGCGCGGATCGCTGACACGACGAGCAGCAGGCAGAGGGAAATGGCTACAAAGCTGAAAAACAGGAGAATGTTTCCCTTCGGCATCTTTTTTCGCGCCACTTTCATCGCACTCACCCCTCTCTCCCCGCACCGTCGCCGCCGCAGACAACGCCGTCTTTGACAAAGATGATCCTGTCACAGTTTTCCGCCACCTTCCTGTCATGTGTGACGACAATGACCGTGATCCCCGACTCGTTCAACTGCCGGAATATTTT
Organism: uncultured Eubacterium sp.; assembly: GCA_910579145.1. Classification (GTDB taxonomy): domain Bacteria; phylum Bacillota; class Clostridia; order Lachnospirales; family Lachnospiraceae; genus Eubacterium_F. Next base: position 17,440 of record CAJTTQ010000020.1, on the reverse strand, counting down.
CTGTACTTCCTCTCCCGTCGCCTCGTCCAAAGCCCCCGTCGGCTCATCCGCTAAAATCATATTCGGCTGCTTGACGACCGCCCTGGCGATCGCGACCCGCTGCTGCTGCCCCCCGGAAAGTTCGCTCGGATATGCCTTTTCCTTATCCGCGATCCCCAGCTGCTGCAGCGCGTTCCTCACCATTTGTTTCATTTTTTTCCGCGGAACCCCCTGGTACTTGAGAGGAAGAGCCACATTTTGAAAGACGTTCAGATCGTCGGCGAGCGCAAAATACTGCACGACAAATCCGACCTCCTTCCGCCGAAATCCCGTAAGTTCCCGCTGGTTTTTAAAATTCACCGCCGTTTTGTCGTAAAGATACTCCCCGCTGTCCACTGACATCATCCCGCCGAGGATATTGAGAAGCGTAGACTTCCCTGAGCCGCTTTTCCCCATAATAGCTACCATTTCACCCTCCTCGATCGTAAGGGTGATACCGCGGAGCGCCTCGACGAGCGCTTCTTTTTTTCCAAACGTTTTCTTAATCTCTCTGAGTTCTATTTTATTCATCTTCCTATCCCTCCTATCTGGTATCAATCTCTCTGCCTCACGAGATGTTCGGTATCTACTCCCCGCAGAAAGAATATAACAGCTCCCGCACCGATCGCGAATACGATCCCGACTGTCAGCCGCGCCGCGGATAAAATGGCCTCTGGCTGGTATTTCGCACTTCCCACGTTAAATATATACGCCCCTGTCAGAAAAGCCGGAACAAGGATGACGGCGACTTCCAGCAAGAGCGGAATCAGGATCATGATCAGGGAGCACCCGTTCATCAGATAGATTCCGTAGATCCTGCTATTTGACTGGATCTTATCATAAAATGTCACAAACAGGCCGTACAGGGCAAAACAGGACAGTGTGACCGTCAGTACAAGCATAATCATGACCGTGGTCGCGGACTCCTTTCCCAAAAAATTCATCCCCATCGATTCACCGAACACTTCGATCGGCGGCAGATGATACTGGCGCGCCACACTCTTGATCGATTCCACCCGCTGCCTCAGCTTCCCATCGGCTACGAGCGTGATCCCGTTATCCAGTCCTGTGATGGCAAGTTCCGCATATTTTTTAAGTTCCTCCACAGTACCCGTACGATCTGCCACCTGTACCCCAAACGGAAAAATAATAGAGTAATCAAGCGAGCCATCTCCAAAACAAAACTCGGACGAAAGCGCCGCCCCCTCTTCCAGTATGCCGACGACACGGCAGGGATACACATACCAGCCAACTGAGGCGCTCAGTACATCCCCCAGTTTCAATATCCCCTTGTACTGACTGCCCACTACGATCGGTACCGGATCCGAGACGTGCTCCAGGATCAGATGATCCTCATGGAGTTCCTCCCCCTCCTGCACCCGCAGGCCAAAAAAGCGGAATGAAGCCGCGTCCATCTGCATACCTCTGTACCGTGATAACAGATAGGTCTGTCCATCGATCATCCCCAGCGATGATTCCACTGTTTCCCCATCCTCCATCACATCCAGAAAATCCTTGTTGCTTCTCTCCCCAAAAAAGCGGGCCATCTCTTCATCCTTCAGATCAATCGCCCCGTCCGCAAACGACAGGATCGGATAATCGCGGGAAGACCGGAGCTCCGCCTCATACTCCATCATATCATAACAGCCGGCAGCACTCGTAAACGCATCCTCAAATTCGTTCATCGATTCCTCTTCACCAAATATTGTCATATAATACCATGTTTGATCCCCGATCTTTTTCACGGAATCACTGTAACGATCCCCCAGTTCAAAATAGTATGACCCCATGATGACTACCATGACCAGACTGATGGAAAACACAACCATCAATAGCAGATTTTTAAACAAACTCATCCGAAAACTCCGGAAGAACTCTTCTGCCATAAACCGCAGTTTCCTCATAACGAATCCTCTCCTTTCCTTTTTTAACTTTTCCCTTTCGTGTGGCAACGTCGTATAATAGCGGCATTTTCCCCTTATGCGTGACAATGCGCCGCCTCAATCGACAAAAATAGTATACCACAAATAATATTTTAGCACAAATACTTTTTATAATATAGTATAGAATAATTACAAAAATCAAATAAAAAAGACCTGTCAAACAGACAGGAACAGACAGGACTTACCCGACTTTCAGTTGACAACTGACTTGTTTTCATATAATATAAGATAATAGAGAAACAAAACACATAGCAAAAGTAAAGTAGCCAAAGGGTTGGTAAATATGGCAAAACAGATACGAAAACAAAATAATATAAAACATGGTACCATTGAACTTGTCCTTCTCCTGCTGCTGCAGAACGGACAAAAATACGGGTATCAGCTGTCACAGGAACTAGAAGAGATCAGCGACGGCGAATATGAACTAAAAGAAGCCACCATGTATCCGACCCTGTACCGGATGACACAAAACGGTTATTTAGACAGCGAACAGCGCAAAGTAGGCGTCCGGCGCACACGCGTTTACTATGAGATAACCAGCGAGGGTTACAAATACCTTGCTCATTTAAAACAGGAATACACCTTGATCACAGGTGCCATTGACAAGATCATGGAACATACAGAGAAAAAACAGGATGGGGGAGAGCACTTTGAGACAGAAAGCCATATATAAATACATCCGTAAGGCAAAACAGGTATATCATGGAAAAGGTCCGGTCCGAAAACAGTTCATCAGCGATCTTTCAGACGCGCTTACGTGTTATAGTGAAACGCATCCCGACTGCTCTTACGAAGATCTCGTGGAGGAATTCGGCTCACCGGATGAAATCCGCGCCTCTTTTTTATCACTGTATTCCAGCGATCTGAAAAAACGGAATATCCGCTTATACCGGATCTTCTTTATCTGCTGCCTGATTGCCGCGCTCCTTGCGCTGGCATTCACAGTCAGCTATGTAATCAATTCCTATCAACACTCAAAAGGCTATTACATAGAATACATCGAAGACGACGAACCGTTTACGCCCGCGTCTGACGAACCGGCTCCGGTACAACAGTACACATTTGATTAAAAAGAGGGGGATTGGTATGTTGAAAAACATGAGATTAAAACAGCTGGCCCGCCGATCCTTTCCTTCTTCCCTGTATAGTCGGAAAGAAAGAAGGATCCACCGGACCAGCCTGTATCAGGATATGCTTTTTTATCAGGAAAAGCACCCGGAAAGTACGATCAACGACATTCAGCGCGTTTTTTGTGAAGACAGCGACTGTCTCGATCCCGAGCAGCATACGGAAAACACGCTCGCCAATACCAGAACGGTACTCGTTGGCCTGTTCCTTGTGCTGCTCGTCTGCTTTGTATCCGTCGCAGTAGCGGGCACATGGGAGCCTCCTTCTTATATATTACCGTAACGCTCTAATTAAATCCATACAGCTTCCTCGATATGCTGTAACCCCAAACGACCATTTTTCTGCCGGCTTTTCCGCGGATCTGCATGGGCTTACTTAAAACATGTTTGTTGACAAGGCGGTACATCCCCTTACTGGAAGTTTTCAAATATCTCCAAAGCTCCGACCTCTTTCCCAGACTCTCTTCGGAACCCTCCTTGATCAGAAAGACCGAACTCACCGTCATCATCATCGCCAGGTACTTCACCATGTAATCACGCAGCTTTTTATTGCGTATCTTTGTCAGGTCAAACGCATCGATCATGATCTTATTTACTTTGATCTGCTGGTCGATCCGGCTCGTCATGACCTTTTCATTGACCGACTGGTCATCCCGGCCGATAAAATACCGGTACAGATCAACATTCATATAATACATCGTTTTGACGGACGGAAGCGGTTTATATACAAATATATTGTCAACATAGAACGTATGCTTCGGAAGCTCCAGCCCACAGTCATGTAACATCTGCGTGCGGTAAATGACCGAGTGCATCAGGATGTTCTGGCTGATCTTAAACTTCTTCATATCATTCCAGCCAAACACCGTATCGTGCGGAAAAACGCCTTCGTACCGGATCGCCTTGTGCTTGTGGACGCTCGGTTTCTCATACACATAATTTGCCAAAAACATATCGACCAGTTTACCTTCCCGCACAAACCGCCGGAGCTGCTCCAGCACTTTGATCAGAGAATCCCGGTCCAGCCAGTCATCGCTGTCCAGCACTTTAAAATAAATTCCCTCCGCGTTGCGAAGTCCGGTGTTCACGGCTTCCCCGTGCCCACCATTTTCCTGATGCAGCGCCCGGATAATGCCCGGGTGTTCCTGCTCCAGCCGGTCCGCAATCTTTGCCGTATCGTCCGAAGATCCGTCATCCACGATCAGGACCTCCACATCTTCGCCGCCGGCTAGCGCGCTTTCTACCGCATGCTCCATATATTCCTGTGAATTATAACACGGAATTGCTATACTCAAAATCTTCATTCCAACTTTACTCCATTCTCTCCGCCATATTAATGGCCCGCTCCACAATCGCGTCAATATTATAGTACTTATACTCAGCCAGCCTTCCTAACAGGTAAAAACCAGGGATACGATCGACTAACGCCTTATATTTCCCGAAAAGCGCATCATTTTCCGGATTATTGATCGCGTAATATGGAATCTCCCCCGGTTTACCGGAATACGGCATCGGATATTCCTTGACGATCGTAGTATCCCTCGTATCCATCTGGCCGGAAAGATACTTAAACTCCGTAATCCTCGTAAATTCTTCGCTCACCGTGTAATTAACGACACCGTGGCTCTGATAAAGCGGTTTGTCATAATGCTCAAACTGAAAATCGAGAGAACGGTACGGCAGCCTTCCATACCGGCAGTCAAAAAACTCGTCGAGCGCGCCGGTAAAGATGACCTGTCCATCAAACGGTTTTCCCTCGAAATAGACTTTCACATCCGTCTCCGGTTCTAGACGCAGCACGTCTTTCCCCTGACAGCCCAGCCGCACATCAATCCCCTCAAACGCGAGCATTTTTTCAAAGACAGCCGTGTACCCCCGGAGCGGGATCCCCTGATACGTGTCCTGAAAATAACGGTTATCCCTCGATAACAGCACCGGCACCCTGCCGGATACGGCCGGGTCGATCTCCTTGGGAGATTTCCCCCACTGTTTCATAGTATATTTTAAAAACACATTTTCATACACATAGGCAGCTATTTCCTTCAAGTCGTCGTCTTCGTGGTTCATCAGCTCCAAAATAGGAACTTTTGCTCCCTCTCCAAAGCTGTCAATGAGTTTTTTCTCTAAGGCGGGAGCCCAGTTCCCATAGACCATTTCCAAACTATTTAGATTAAACGGAATCGGTATTTCACTGTCATGGATCTTCCCGACGACCTCATGCGAATAGTCGTACCATTTCGTAAAACGAGAGAGATAATCATACACCCTCTTACTGTTTGTGTGAAAGATATGCGGCCCATACTGATGGATCAATATACCATATTCGTCATACCGGTCATAACAGTTTCCTCCGATGTGATCCCTGGAATCAATGACGAGTACCTTCTTTCCCTTTTTCTCCGCCAACTCCCTCGCCATGACCGCCCCGGCAAAACCACAGCCGATTATAATACTATCGTACATATAAATCTCCATTCACATTCCTAAAAAAATCAAACAGACAGCTGCCATCAGGTCAAAAAGCGCATCTTATTTTCTGACGCTGATTTTTTCGGCTGCGCCGCCGGTTGTTTTACGCCAGCTGCCCCCTGAAGCCTGGTTGTCATCTGATCTTTGCACGCCCGGCAAAAACGCCCGGTTTTTATAATGGTGCCGCAATTTTCACAGTTGAGGCCGATCGGCGACTCATCCGTAAAACACAGGCGTTCTTCCCGGATCCAGCGCTTGATCTGCCGGATGGATACATCCATCTCCGAGGATAGCACATTGATATCTACTTTCGGATTGTCACGGACATATTTTTTCACTTCCGCGAACTTCTCATCCATCTTTTTTATGCACGCCGGACAAACCCTGTCACCCTGCACATAATTAAAAAGTCTTCCACAACTTTTACATGATATGATTTCCATATGTTACCTCCATTCTATCCACCGCCGATACAAAGGCAGAGAAAATATATTCTTTTTGCCCCCTCCTCCTTCAACACCTTACCACATGCCTCAAGGGTCGCGCCCGTCGTATAAATGTCATCCACGAGTAAGATCGTTCGATACGGTTTCTTTCCCTCACGAACGGCAAATCCCTTTTGGAGGTTGCAAAATCTAGCTTTGCTGTCAAGTCCCTTTTGGGGCTTCGTATTGTGCGTACGGATGAGATAATCTGGATCGACTGGGATCCCCAGCCGCGTTCCGACTTCTTCCGCCAGGCATGCCGCCTGGTTAAACCCGCGGAACCTCATCTTCTTTTTGTGGATCGGAACCGGAAGTATGGCATCCGGTGAGATCTTTCGCACCCACGCGCCGTACTGTTCTGCCATCTGGCTTCCGAAATACGATCCGCCTGCTGTCTCTCCATCATACTTAAAATAGCGGATCGCCCTCTGCATCGGCCGGTCATACGGGTATAACGCGAAACCGGCTTCTACATAAAAGGTGCGGTCACGACAGTCCACACACAGTTCCTCTTCCATATCTGACACCGGCTTCGAACATCTCCGGCACCTGGGTTCGGTCACCGGCCGCACATTCCTGCGGCACTCACCACACATACTTTCCCCCTCCGTCTCCCGCAGGATCCGGTGGCACACAACACATTTTTCAGGATACAGAACATCCAAAATCTTATTACGCAAAATCCCCAACCCCTGATCAAACAAACTCTGCCTTCCGATACAGGAAAGCTCTCCTACGCCACTCTCTTCTATTCTAACAAAAAACTAGTTGTTTTGCAATTCTTTTAGTCGAATTTCCAACGTTGAATATCGTTTCTGCTCCGACTGGTTGCCGATCATATCATAAACCGCCTTTTTACTGCCGACGAGTGTCACACACTTTTTCGCCCTCGTGACAGCCGTGTACAACAGATTCCGGTTCATCAGTACCTTCGGCCCGCCAAGGAGGGGAATGACGACTGCCGGATATTCACTCCCCTGCGATTTATGGATCGTGATGGCGTAAGCGAGCTCCAGCTCATCCATATCACCGAAACCATACGTCACGAGCTTATCTTCATCAAATACGACCGTCATCTCTTTCTGAAAGAGGTCGATATCGCGGATGATCCCGCAATCCCCGTTAAATACCCCGGTTCCCTCCTCTGTGACAACGCCGTGGAACCCTTCTGTCCGCCATGCCATCTGATAATTATTTTTGATCTGCATGACCTTATCCCCCTCGCGGAAAACCGTGCCGTGCACTTCTAACTGCGCCTTTTTCCCGCTCTCCGGGTTCAGATATTTCTGCAGGATCTGATTGCAGCGGATGACACCCAGTTCCCCTTTTTTCATCGGCGTTAGTACCTGCACGTCAAATGCCGTACAGTCGGTATATTTGGGCATCTTATCCCGCACAAGCCACAGCATGACCTCGAGCACGCCGTGGCTGTCTTCCTTTTCCAGACAAAAAAAATCCCTGCTCTTATTGTCGAGCGCCACCGCCTCGCCGTGATTGATCTTATGGGCATTTACGACGATATCGCTCTCTGCCGCCTGCCGGAAGATCCGCTCGAGTTTTACGACGCTAAAGCACCCCGATCCGATGATATCACGCAGCACATTCCCAGGCCCCACGCTCGGGAGCTGGTTTACATCCCCCACGAGGATGAGGCGCGTTCCGACCGATATGGCTTTTAGCAGACTCGTAAACAGGTAGATATCCACCATCGACATCTCATCGATGATGATGACATCCGCCTCGAGCGGATTCCACTCGTTGCGCTCAAACCGTCCCTGCTCCATGCCCGGCTTTACATCGCCGGACACCGCGTTTCCTCCCTCGGCAGCGCCATTGTACTGTAACATACGGTGTATCGTCTGCGCTTCCCGCCCAGTCGTCTCCCCGAGCCTTTTGGCGGCCCGTCCGGTCGGCGCGGCGAGAAGGATTGTCTGCCCTTCCGATTCCAGCAGTTTAATGATCATATTTACCGTCGTCGTTTTTCCCGTACCCGGCCCGCCTGTGATAACGAGCAGTCCATGGTTCATAGATTCCCTGACAGCTGTGATCTGCTGTCCGTCTAATTCAAGACCCAGTTCGCGCTGCAGATTTCGGATTGCGGCATCGAGCGACGCGTCATCTGTTCTTTTTATATTGTCCAGATCCAAAAGCATACGGGCACCGCTTAATTCACTGTGGTACAGGATCGGCAGATAGATCCGCTCCCCGTCGCGCACGATGCTCTTATCCAGCTCCATTTCATCGGTCATCGCCATCAGGCGGTCGACTCCCACACCGAGAAACTCCACACAGTTCCGGTAAAGCAGTTCGGCCGGCATATAAATGTGTCCGGAGCCGCTGCCAAGTCCGAGCACATATAAAATACCCGCCCGGACACGAAAGTCCGAATCCATATCAAGGCCGGTCTTGCGCGCAATGCCGTCGGCAATCTTAAATCCCACGCCGCGGATATCTTCCGCCAGTTTATAAGGATTGTTCTTCACGATCCCGTACAGATCCGTGCGGTACGTCTTATAGATTTTCACAGCCAATTGGTTGCTGATCCCGTACTGCTGCAAAAAGATCAACGCATCCCTCATCTCCCGTTTTTCCTCAAACTGGGACGCAATATCTGCCGCCTTCTTTTCACTGATCCCTTTTACTTCGCTCAGACGTTCCGGTTCGTTCTCGATGATTTCAAATGTCTTTTCCCCGAACTTGTCCGTAATGCGTTTTGCCAGGCCGCCGCCGATGCCTTTGATGGCCCCCGACCCTAAATACCGCTGCATCGACAGCACATCGTCCGGCGCCCGGCTCTCGCTCTTTTCCACTTTAAACTGCTCATGGTACGTCGGATGTGTCACCATCGTTCCATAAAGCACCATGTACTCCCCTTCGTTGATAAAGGGAAATGTCCCGACACAGGTTTCCAAAACCTCTCCGTCCGCGTCCTCACAGGCAAATTCAAATACCGTGTACCCATTTTCCACGTTTCGGTATATAATATGTTCTACATAACCATTTCGTTCTTCCATGATGATATCCTAGTCCCCAACTATCCGTTCCCATTAGATAACGTTAAGACAGCGCCCCGGCGGGACGCTGTCTCTTTCACCGGATCGAAACGTATCACATTCCAATCTCCACATCATTCTGATCCTTCCAAAGCCTGTGCGGTGATCCCCGCATTTCTCGCCATCGATTCGTACAACGTCTGTGCGATACCGAGTCCCTGCCCGGAATTTACCATGTTCTGTGCCACCGCCTGATACATCTGGTCACTGAACATATTTGTGTATTCATTGCCGTCCTCGTCCTCTTCATCACTGAATACTTTCGCTGTCTGTTCCATCGTTTCAAACATCTTCTGTATGAGATAGACTTCAAACTCCTCACATGCCGCCATCATTTCGTCTTCGGACTGCGCGCCCTCGATCGAACTTGTCAGTTTTCCGGAAGAAGCCATCCCCGTGATCGTATCGGCGCCCATCGACGAAGCTGCCAGGCTGCCATATGGATTATTTACTGCGATTGACATCACGCCACCTTCCTCTCACTCAATAAGATCCCTGCCCGGTTTCCGCTTAGGATCTCAGGTTATTTGCCTGCTGCAGCATCTCGTCCGATGCGGTGATCGCCTTTGAATTCATCTCGTATGCGCGCTGCGCCACGATCATATTCACCATTTCGTCCGCTGCCTGTACGTTGGAACCTTCCAGGCGGCCAGATACGATTTTCGAATTGAGCTGGTTCGCCGCGTAGACTGTCACAGCCCCTGACGCCGGTGACTCTTTCATCATCGTATCCGATACCCGCTCCAATCCCGAGGGATTCGGGAAAAACGCGAGTCCCATCTGGATGTTCAACGGCTGCTCATTTCCTTCCCTGTTCCGATATGTAAAGTTTCCATACTGATCGACCGAAAGCTTTGCCGAATCGAGATCCGCATCAAACGTGATCGGGTTTCCTGCCATGTCTAGGACCGCGTTTCCATTCGAATCGGTCATCGCCAGTCCGTTCTCGGTGATAGACACATAAAAGTTACCATTTCTCGTATATCCGGTCGACCCGTCGTTGAGCTGGATCATAAAAAATCCCTCTCCCTGTATCGCATAATCAAATGCTCCCGATGATTCAAGCAGCGGCCCCTGCGTGAAATCGGTGACGATCGCTGCCGGCCTCACACCGAGTCCAACCTGCGCCCCGACCGGTTTCGGCGCTCCTGTACTGTCATAAGACTTTCTCTGCAGTGTCTGATAGATCAATGATTTAAAATTGACCGCTTCTGTCTTATAGCCTGTCGAGTTAATGTTTGACAGATTATTTGCTACGGTGTCCAAATTTGTCTGCTGGGCGATCATACCAGTTGCCGCCGTCCAAAGTGAACGCATCATATCTGTTTCCTCCAATCATTCATTCCTGCAAGCAATCGAAACCGCTATCAGCCAAGTTTTCCAACCGAATTGACTGCCTTATCCATCATGCCGTCCATCGCCCGGATCATCTTCTGATTGGCTTCGTATGCTCTCGTTATAGTAATCATATCGACCATTTCCGATACAACATTAACATTTGACTGCTCTGTATATCCCTGAATGACCGATGCTGTAGAGGCGATCTCCCTCGCGCCGTCCACAGTCGTATATAAATTATCTCCCAATTTTACCAGATAATCATAGTCTTCAAAGTCTGTGACCTGCAACTGGTCCACGACGGCTCCGTCTGCCATGATCGTTCCATCCTTGTCAATGGAAATGCTCTTCGCATCCGTATCGATTCGGATATCGCCGCCTTTTCCCTGTACCCTGTTTCCTTCGGTATCGACGAGATACCCGTCTTTTGTCACCTGGAAACTGCCGTCCCTCGTATACCTCGTTGTCGTCTGTCCTCTGCTGTTCGTATGATGGATCGTAAAAAATCCATTGCCGCTCAGCGCCATGTCAAACGTTCCGCCGGTATCCCGAAGGGACCCCTGGGTATAATCTGTATAAACCTCTCCTACTTTCACACCCAAACTCATCGTGCCGATCGCCTGATTGTGATATGCCTGGGATCCGTCCCTGATCTTCAGCGTTAATAACTGATCAAATGCCTGACTGCTTACGCTGTCAGCTTTGTATCCATACGTGTCCGCATTTGCCAGGTTATTTGACACTACATCCAACCGTTTCTGCTCGTTGACCATCCCTGTCCAAGCTGTATAAAGACCTCTTAACATATGTTCCTCCAATCCAACGTAAAAAACTATATTTTCCCTGCGTCAATCCTCTCCCGAGGTTCCGCTCAGGAATTCTACATACTTTCCGGTGCCGACCGCAACGGCCGTCATCGGTTCCTCTGCTGTCATCGTCGTGATCCCTGTCTTACTCTCGATAAGTTCTTCCAGTCCGTACAGCAGGCTTCCGCCGCCGGTAAGAACGATACCCCTGTCAGCGATATCGGCTGCCAGTTCAGGCGGCGTCTTCTCCAGTACGCTGTGGACGGCATCGACGATCTGCAGCGTCGTGTCCTTCAGCGCCTCCTCCGTCTCTTTGGAAGTGACCGTGATCGTCTTTGGCAGACCCGTCACAAGGTTCCGCCCGCGGACATCCACCTGTTCCACTTCGGGACGCGGAAATGCCGATCCGATCCGGATCTTGATATCCTCGGCCGTCCTCTCTCCGATCAGGAGATTATGTTTCTTTCTCATATATCTGACAATGGCATCATCGAAATCGTCCCCGGCTATCTTGATGGAAGTACTGACTACCGTCCCCCCCAAAGAAATAACCGCGATATCTGACGTTCCTCCGCCAATATCTACAATCATATTACCACAAGGCCTCGCAATGTCGATCCCTGCTCCGATGGCTGCCGCAATCGGTTCCTCAATGATCTTAACATCTCTCGCACCTGCCTGAAAAGCGGCATCTTCCACTGCTTTGCGCTCGACCTCCGTGACGCCGCTCGGCACGCATATACTGATCAGAGGCTTACGGAACCTCTGCTTGCCAACGGCTTTCTGGATAAAATATTTGAGCATTTTTTCCGTGACGGTATAATCCGAGATCACACCCTGGCGCAGCGGACGCACTGCTACGATGTTGCCAGGCGTACGGCCAAGCATGAGCCTTGCCTCTTCCCCAATCGCTTTAATCCTGTTCGTATCCCTGTCAAAAGCAACTACGCTAGGCTCTTTCAGGACAACACCCTTTTCCTTCACATAGACCAGGATGCTGGCCGTACCTAAATCTATTCCAATGTCCATGACTTTCTCCTTTCCATTCTTCCCCGATTTCGTATATGAAAACCATTCTTCTGTCCATGCTGTTATAATTTAAGAAACACCCACTCTATTCTATTATAAACCCATTCTCATTTTTTTCAAATGTTTTTTATAGATTTAACATTTAATTCACAATTTATCCTGTTTTCTGTGTTCGCTGTCTGCTTATCGCAGATAAGTGCGCAAGCACCTATCTTGCCCGCGCAGCCTGGAGCATGATGGCGCACTCCACCCGCTTCCTCTGTAACTCACACCCGATCTCATACGGCTTGTTCACATCGTGGTGCATATGGTACGCATTTGCCGCGCAGCCGCCGCTGCAGTAAAATTTGGCAAAACAATTCCGGCACTCCTCTTTTGCGTAAACATTGCACAATTTAAACTGATCGCAAAGATCTTCCCTCACAATGCCGTCTTCCACATTGCCGAGAAGAAACTCCTCATTTCCCACAAACTGATGGCACGGGTACAGATCCCCCTGCGGCGTCACCGCCAGGTACTCTGTGCCCGATCCGCACCCGGAAAGACGCTTGTACACGCACGGCCCCCCGGTCAGGTCGATCATATAGTGGAAAAACTGAAATCCCCTGCCCTCTTTTTCCCGTTTCAGCATTTCTTTTGCCAGCCGGTCGTACCCGTCACAGATCACCGGAATATCTTCTTCCCGGATCGCGTACGGCTCTTGCGGCCCCGCCACGACAGGCTCTACCGAGATCTGCTCAAACCCCTCGTCGGCCAGATGCAGCACATCCTCCACAAAATCCAGGTTTTCACGGGTAAATGTCCCGCGCACATAGTAGCGTTTCTGCTCCCGCCTCTTGGCAACTTCCTTAAATTTTCCTATGATCCGGTCGTAACTGCCCGAGCCGTCTTTGGCCGGGCGCATACGGTCGTGGATTTCTTTGCGGCCGTCGATACTGAGCACGATATTATCCATTTCCTTGTCGGCAAAATCCATAATCTCTTCATCCAAAAGAACGCCATTCGTCGTAAGCGTAAAACGGAAATGCTTGTCATGCTTCTTCTCCAGTTCCCTTCCGTACGCCACGAGCTGCTTTACGACATCAAAATTTAGGAGCGGCTCCCCGCCAAAAAAATCCACTTCCAGATTTTTCCGGCTGCCTGAATTCTCCACAAGAAAATCAAGCGCCTTTTTTCCGACCTCAAAACTCATGAGCGCGCGGTCGCCGTGGTATTCGCCTTCTCCGGCGAAACAATAGCGGCACGAAAGGTTGCAGGCGTGGGCGATATGAAGGCAGAGTGCCTTGACGACCGTACTGCGCTTTTTAAAATCGATCACGCCTTCTTTGTAAGTGTCTTCGGTAAACAGCGTTCCTTCCGCTATCAGCTGCTCGATATCCTGATACAGTTCCTCGAGTTCCGTTTCGTCCACGCCGTCCGTTTTGTACTTCGCGCAGATCAATTCCGTAATTTCCGATCGTTCTTTTTTATCATACATTTCGATCACATCGTACGCCACTTCATCGACCAGATGGATCGACCCGCTGTTTACATCTAAAACTATATTATAACCATTATTTTTATATTGATAAACCATTTTTTCCCTCTTTCAGAAAGAAAGGACTACGCCCAACCTAATGGTCGGGCAAGCCCTCCACTTCGAACATACCTATGTAACTTACTTGTTCTCACAACTCTGGTTTCCCACCGTGCACGATGTCTTGCACGCAGACTGGCACGATGTCTGGCACTCGCCGCATCCGCCTTTCTTTACCGTATCCTTTAAATTCTTCGTGGTAAGTGTCTGTATCCGTTTCATCACTATTCTTCCTTTCTGATTCGTAATGGTTTTAGTATAACATAGGAAATATTTTTTTTCAACCTCAAACAAAAAATTAGCAGAATTTCATAATAAAACCTCATTTTGGTCTGATGTGAACCATTTATACTTGCCAGTGTTTTTGTCTGGTCCTTCCATTTTGCCTATAAAATAAATAAAAATATTAAAATTATTGCTAATACGTTCATCTAATCGCTCCATATAATATCGCGCGAATTCACTTCTATCAATTTCCTCATCTAAAAGGAATTTCAAAATAATTTGATCTGCCCCGATCTGTTCTGCCTGAATCTGATAAATAATCTTTTCACTTTCTGTCGACAATACATAAAGTGGCTCCAACAACAATTCGGCATTAAGTTTCGTTTTCCCGGAAACAAGGAACTGGGTTTCTTTAGCATTTGAAAGCCGGAGAATCCTTTTTCCAGCAGAATCAATTCTCAATTTCCCCATATCACCAAGTTTGTAACGAATGAAAGGCATCGCCTTATTTTGCAGAGACGTAACATGAATGTATCCCTCTTCCCCATAAGGCAGAACATTATTATCCTCATCTAATATTTCCACAAAAGTCGTGGAATCAAAAAGTTCATATTCATTCTTACCGCATTCATATCCTATACTATTGACTTCCATAGAACCATAGTGCCCCATCACGGTACAACCAAACACTTTTTCAATACGCCTTTTCTGTGATTCCAAAAACATTTCACCGGTTAATTCTATATATTGAATAAACGACAGATCCAAATTACTATTATAACTTCTGATAAAATAGTACTTTTTCGTAGGCATATTTCAACATTTCATATTTATCTTGCATTTTTAACACCTATTTCTTTCTGAACTGTATCTTTCATGAACAAAAGCTTCCTGTCATTTCTTATATTTTTTCATAACATTTAAAACTTTTTGTGCTACACCATCTGAATTTGGATAATATCTGGTTCCAGTTTCTTCACATATAATTTGACTGGCTACAACAAGCAAATAAGTTTTCCCATTCTTTTTCGTAATTTTTAATGTCAGTCCCCCACACAGAATAGGTGTATCATCCGGAACAGGCATAAGTTTTTGTTTGGACAAAAGAGAATATATTCTATAAATCCCCTCACTACTTGTAACTGTATACCCCTTAACAGGACACTCTATTTTCTTTACAGCCTGAAACATTTCCTTTGTAAATACGCTATTTTCCTTCTTCTTTTTTTTAACAACCATAACCTTCCAGTTATATTCCTTATAGCTATCCGATGCTTTTATCGTAACTGTACCTTCTTTTTTCGCCTTGATTTTACCACTTTTTGTCACCGAAGCAATCTGAGAATCAGAAGATCTCCATACAAGTTTATTGTTTTTAACAGAATCCTTCAAACTTAATTTAACCTTGTCCCCTTTTTCCACCCAGACATTACCGTTATTCAACACCGTTTTCTTCTTAGCATTCACCACTCCAGACTGAATAAAAAGAAATCCGCTTATAAATACCAGCATAAGAACTATTTTCACAATTTTTCCTTTCTTCTGCATCTTCTCCCCCCTTTATTTATACGAGACAAAAGCTCCACTCGTAATATGTGCAAGTGTAGCAACCCAAGTATAATTGATACCTTGTGAATTAAAAGTAGTCCCGCTTGCATTATATGCCACAATCGAAACACCACCAGTACCACGATTCAGAGCAGAATCCCATAGCATAAGATATTGTCCACCTGCAACATTCTTATAGCCATATAATGTAGTCGCATGGCCTAAACCAGCACTTCTTCCTCCTACTATTGCAACAGGTCGTTTATTTTGTATATTAACCTTAACAAAATCAAATGTTGGTAATTGTGTATCTAATCTAGAGTAATTTACACCATAATGTAACAAGGCTTCCTTCTGATGATCAATATTCCCACCATCATCTACCCCTCTATTTACAGCCTCACATACATTTTTTGCAGAAACATTTCTACCTTTTATGTAATTCACTATCGTTGCTACTGAGGCTGCCCAACACGTATTACCGCTCCCCTGTCCTTTAGCATTCTTTATATTACAGTAGTAATAACCAAGTTCATCCGTTACTGTCGGAGTATATGCCCCTAAAATATTTGTATACTTCTTTTCTTCCTCCAAATCAAGTTCTTCTACTTTTGACAAACTATCCGCTATTATCTTTTCTTTTGCTTCAAACGATTTATCTATGAAATCATTATTTGTTTCCCCGGCAGAAATTTCCTTCTTTTCTTTCTTGCTCTCAGCTATTATTCTATCCTCTGCGGAATAGTAGATGTATTCTGATGTTTCATCACTCAAAGAATTTAATACCGGTACAAATTCAGTATTGATACTATAATTTATTCCTTCTGTAGTAGCAACAACAGCTACAACAAATAAAATTTTATTCAGCCGTACATTACGAACAGGATAATAAACAGCCTTTTCCTGAACCGTATCGTCCGTATCATAAATAAAAATAGGATCATCTATTTTCAAATTAGATAGCTCACTGTCTCTTATATTCATTTCATCCGCACACTGTCTTACTACTTCTTTCATTGCACCAAATTCTCCATATACATACTGTGTGATCTGCTCAAAATAAGCATCTACTTTTTCAAATACATGAATTGATTGAGCAAATACCTCCTGACCTGACGGCACACAAACGTAACACAGTAACCCTAATATACATAACATAGATATCAACTTTTTGTTCATTTTCTCTTTTTCCTTTCAAAAAGTGCTTTTATTAACAATTTTTACATGGTAGATTTTAACATTTTTTTGCAAAAAATGCAATATTGATATTTACTAATTTTACCAGGCAAACTCACTTTATCCCCGACCGTATCATCCCTCCTAACATCCCGGAAAATACACAGATCAAAAACGCGGTCAGCATTCCCGGCATCTGCGCCGCGATACTCTGGTTCCAGACCGCGCTGACCACGTAAGCGACAGCAAAATACACCACGCCTAAAAGGGCACCTCCCAGATACTTTTTCTGTGTCAGGCAGCCGCTGAAGATAAATCCCCCGATCAGGCACGAGAGGACATACGACGCCAGGATCCCGCTGTTGGCTCCCGACATAGAAACTTTGCACTTATACATGATAAAAGAAAGCAGAAGCAGCATGACTGCGGTTAAAAGATATGACACCGTGATGCTCTTTACCATTTTGACCGCCTTTCCCTTATTCCCCATATTTCTTCATCCCCCATTCAGATCACATATATTTTATATTATTTTTACTATATGACCTATACAATTCTTTTATTCCTGTGCTATAATAAGTGCGTTGGAATCAAAGGTAAATTATGTGAATGGAGAAACAGAATATGAGATATATTGATTTACATGT
>CAJTTQ010000019.1:36018-40288 GCA_910579145.1 uncultured Eubacterium sp. | reverse complement strand
GTGGAAGGACGGAAAATTTTCTGACAGGGACAGAACCCGCCAAAAATTCTGCTGTCCCTTGAAAAACTCTAAAAATGCGGACTGCCCATGCCATCATAAAAACTTTTATAATGGCAAGAAACACAGAGGCTGTACAAAATATACCACCATTCCGGATGAAGATGATCTGAGACTCTCCATCGATAGAAACAGCAAATATTTCAAAAACAACTATTCCCTCCGTACAGAGTGTGAACGTTATAATTCCCGTTTCAAAAATACAGGACAGGAACGGATGTGGGTAAGAAACAAATCTTCTGTCACAAACCTGAACACGCTTGCACACATCAGCCTTCTGGCAGTTGCTGTAGCCGCTACTGCTTCACAATCCGGACAGTCTTATCGAAAGCTAAAATCTGTCAAACGGACTGCGTGATGCATTTCAATTACATAAGCTCTAATCTACGTAGGTTTTGGACTTACGTTAGCTTTGCTATGCACTCAAAAACCTATATTCAGAATACACAAAGGCTAACTGCCAAACCCCGCTATTGAATTAGTGCGTTTTGCTCATCTCTATCACACGATACCTGCCTGCTTGAACAAGCGGGCAACTACATCGGTCGGCTTTGCACCGTTTGCGATCCATTTTTTCGCTGCTTCCTCATCTACCTTTACAGCTGCAGGCTCCTGGTTCGGATCGTACGTTCCGATCTCATCGATGTTCCTGCCATCTCTCGGAGATCTCTCGTCCGCTACTACAATTCTATAAAATGGCGCTTTTTTCTTGCCCAATCTCTTTAAACGGATTTTTACTGCCACGTCTTTCACCTCCTTCTTTGTGAAAACACTCTCTCATCTCACATCATCTATTCAAAAAGTATTTCTACTTATTTGAACCACTCATTAAAAACCGCCGAACGGGAATTTCATCCTGCCCCGCTTCATCTTTTTGCCGGACAGCATGCCAGACATCTGTTTCATCATTTTCCGGCTCTGCTCAAACTGTTTCACCAGACGGTTCACTTCGCTGATATCCACACCGGCCCCGGCAGCGATCCGCCGTTTGCGGGAAGGATTGATAATGGAAGGCCTGGTCCTCTCCTCCATCGTCATCGAATAAATGATCGCCTCCGTCCCTTTCAGGGCGTCATCATCAATTTCTAAATCGGCCGGAAGCCCCATCCCGGGCATCATGCTCAAAATGCTTGACAACCCTCCCATTTTCTTCATCTGCTGCATCTGTTCCAAAAAATCGTTAAAATCAAATTCATTATTTTTAAATTTCTTCGTCAGTTCCGCTGCCTTTTCTTCATCGATCTGCGCTTCCGCCTTTTCGATCAGCGTCATGACATCCCCCATACCGAGTATCCTCGATGCCATGCGGTCTGGATAGAACTGTTCGAGATCTGACAGTTTTTCTCCCATGCCAACATAGTAAATCGGTTTTCCGGTTACCGCGCGGATCGAAAGTGCCGCGCCGCCCCTCGTATCACTGTCTAGTTTCGTTAAAATGATCCCGTCTATCGTCAGTTCTTCGTCAAACGAAGAAGCGACATTGACCGCGTCCTGCCCGGTCATGGAATCCACGGTAAGAATGGTCTGATGAACATGGACTTGTGCTTTGATCCGCTTCAGTTCCTCCATGAGCGCCTCATCGATGTGGAGACGTCCTGCCGTATCGAGAAATACCAAATTATTGTGATTTGCCTTCGCGTGCTCGACCCCGGCTTTCGCAATATCGACCGGATCGTGGCCCGTTCCCATAGAAAACACCGGTACACCGACCTTTTCACCATTCGTCTGGAGCTGTTCGATCGCCGCCGGACGGTACACATCACACGCCACTAAAAGAGGCCGTTTTCCCTTTTCCTTAAATTTAGCTGCCAGCTTCGCCGCCGTCGTCGTTTTTCCGGCTCCCTGAAGGCCGCACATCATGATCACGGTGATCTCATCGCCAGGAAGCATGGAAATTTCCGCCGTCGTCTCCCCCATCATCCTGACAAGTTCCTCATTTACATATTTGATGACGGTCTGGCCCGGCGTCAGGCTGTTTAACACTTCTTCCCCGGTCGACTTCTCCTGAACGGATTTGACAAAGCTTTTCACTACTTTAAAGTTTACATCCGCTTCCAAAAGAGCCATTTTCACTTCTTTCAGGGCTGTCTTTACATCCGCTTCCGTGAGCCTTCCTTTGCTCCTGAGGTTCTTAAATACGTTCTGCAGTTTTTCACTCAGACTATCAAATGCCACGCTTCCACCTCCTCGGCCGAGTTTTCATACAAAAATATTATCTTTAAAGTATTTCATATATTTCATGAGTCAGTTCCAAAATCTCTTTTTTCTCTTCTTCCGTTCCCGTTTCTATCGTTCCCACCAGTTGTTCCACCCGGCCCAGCCGCTCTTTTGCCGACTGGAACCGCTCAAACAGCCGGAGTTTGTCCTCGTATTCCTTCAGGCGTTTGCTGCACCGTTTCATAATGTCGTAAACACCCTGCCTCGTAATCCCGTACTCGCTGGCGATCTCACCCAGGGAGAGATCATTCAGCACATATGCCTCAAAAATCTCACGGTGCCGTTCCTTTAGCAGCGGGCCGTAAAAATCATATAGATAAGACAATTTTACGATTTCTTTTATATCCGTCAGGGAATTCTCTTTTTGCGCCATATCATCACCTGTGTAAAGCAATTTCCTTTACACATGATAGCGTATCTGTTATTGTTTGTCAAGAGGTTTTTAAAATAAATTGAAAAAAGCCACCGCACCTTTCCTCTGTGCGGCAGCCCCCTTCTTCAGCCAGCTTCTCCTGGCCCGGTCGTTATCCGATCACACCAGCCCGTGAATCCCGAACTGACGAAGGAATGTACCTGGATCAAATCACTAGCACTTGTAATCTGTTGACGAACTCATGGCGAAAAAGATCTCTCTCGCATGTCTGTCGTACTGGTTCATGCCTCCCATGCGCTCCAGCACCTCTTCCGTCGGCGCATTCGCGCTCCGGTGCTGTCCGCTTCCCCTTTTTGCCTTCGCCATTTCAAGCGCCTGATAGAAATTTCTTCCGTCATCCTTTAACTCGTTTCTATCATTTCTGATTTTCGATACATTTCGAATCGGACTAACTACCTTGAGTCCCATTACGTTTTGTATTGTTTTTGCTTTAATCTCCTCCTTGAGCTTATTTCTGCAAATACCGTTTCGAAAATCTTTTTCTTATAATATGTATCGGCAAAATGTTCCAAAAGTTAAGTTCTATCGTTTCATCTCGGCTAAAAGTTTTTCGAGCGTGGCGTGGCCGTCCATCGCGTCACACAATGTCTCGTACTCTGCCGCCGCCTCGTTTCGCTTTTTTGTCTCTTTTAGAGCCGCCCCT
Organism: uncultured Eubacterium sp.; assembly: GCA_910579145.1. GTDB lineage: Bacteria > Bacillota > Clostridia > Lachnospirales > Lachnospiraceae > Eubacterium_F. The sequence goes on along the minus strand of CAJTTQ010000019.1, from coordinate 36,938 downwards.
TCCTTTTTCACGGCACGGATCAGTAAATTTTTCGGCGTATGTTCCATATCGATAAATTCCAGAATCTGAACGTCATATCCGTGCTGTTCTAAAAGGCTGCCCCGCAGCGCGTCCGTCAGGAGCGCGGCAAAACGTTCTTTCAGAATGCCGTATTGAAACAACGGCTTCAGCAGATCACAGTCTATCTGCCGGTTCAGCTCATGCTGGCAGCACGGCACGGAAAGAATGACTTTCGCCCCCCAGCCAACCGCCTTCGCGAGCGCGAAATCGGTAGCGGTATCGCACGCGTGAAGGGTTATGACAAGATCGGCTTGTTCCTCGCCTTCGTACGAGCGGATATCTCCCTGTGAAAAATGCAGTCCCTCGTATCCGTATTTTTCTGCCAGCGAACGACAATGGGTGATCACGTCCTTTTTCAGATCCAGTCCTGTCATCTGCACCTCAAATCCATTCATGATTTTCAGATAATAATATACGGCAAAAGTCAGATAGGATTTCCCACATCCAAAGTCAATGATCCGCAGCGGGCGTCCGTCTTTGTGCCGCTCCCTCAGTTCCGGCAGGACGTCGCGGACAAATTCGAGGAAGCGGTTGATCTGGCCCAGTTTCTTCCGCTTTTTATCAATGATCTTCCCGTCCCGCGCCTGGACTCCCAGATCCACGAGAAATGGTACGGTTTCGCTGCCATCCAGGATGTAGTGCTTCTTCCGGTTGTGGGACAGATCGATTTTCTTCCATGCCTGGGAGCTGTTCTCCCGGATGGAGGAAACGCCCTTTTTACTCACAAGTACGGAAAAGGAAGTGGTTTCACACTGCAGATCGAGCTGTTTATAATCGGTTTCCAAAAGATGACAGATCCTCTCTGCCACCCTGGCCTTTTCCATATTTTCATGAAAGACCTGATCGTTGCGGTACTCTTC